>JAPOZO010000050.1 GCA_026706025.1 Candidatus Poribacteria bacterium | reverse complement strand
TGTTGACGCTGAAATACCTAAAAGAGGAAAAAACACCGTATCAACTTCCAGAAGCACACCGCAACAAACCCAAACCTATCGCCTATCTCATCCTCGGCATCAGTCGGACGCTTTCAACCGCGAAACACGTCGGACGCTTTAAACACCTCACCCTCTTCCTCATCGCCTATATGATATACAACGACGGGATTCACACCGTTACCAGCATGGCGACCATTTACGGCACTGAAGAGTTAAAACTCACAACCACGGCACTGATGGTGACGCTCCTACTTGTTCAAGTGGTTGCAATAGCGGGCGCGTTGATCTTCAGTCGACTCGCAAACCGTATTGGTGCTAAGCGCTCCGTAATGTTCGCTTTAGTTCTGTGGAGTGGCGTTGTTACTTATGGCTATTTCATTCATACCGCAACAGAATTCTTTATTTTGGGAATGATTGTCGGGATCGTCCTCGGCGGAACGCAGGCGTTGAGTCGTTCCTTCTACGGCGCGATGATTCCCGAACAGGCAAGCGCAGAGTTTTACGGATTCTATTCTGTCTTCAGTAAGTTTTCCTCAATTTGGGGACCCCTAACGTTCGGTGTTATCGAACAGATCACCGGCAGTGCTCGTCTTGCCATCATTTCATTGATGATTTTCTTTATTGTTGGATTGGTGCTGTTACGGTTCGTCGATGAAACAAAGGCGAAAGCGGATAGGGATAAGTTTGCATTCTAACAGGTTTGGAACCCCGCCAGCACGCCGCTGTGCCTCATATTTTCCGTAAGTCCTACTTTTTATACTAAACTTTGGACAATTTGACGATTTTAAGATAGCCCTAAGGTTTCTGGTTGGACGTTATCTTTCGTAGCGTAGGAGACCGTTGGTTTCCTGTGTGCCTCTGTAGCATAGAAACCCCTTTGCATCGGAGCCGATCCTTGACGCGCTGGGGTGATTTTTCTCTAAATTCCTTAAAAATTCTGCAAGACACCCTTAACTTTTTCCGTTTCATCTCTATAATTAAGACAACGGGTATTTTCTGGATGATGAATTGTTATTTTTAACGTTCGTAAAAAAAGGAGAAAACAGATGGCAACAACAATTCGCCTGAAGGGTGGCGTTGTAATTTTAGAACCGAATGGAAAGATAATTGGAACCGCAGTATCCGAATTGCGAGAGAAACTCGCTGCGCAGTTAGATGCCTCCAATGCAGCATGTATTCTCATCAATTTCGAGCATGTTAACCAGATGGACAGCTCCGGACTCGGCATGCTGATCAATACACGCGCCGTCGCAGCGCGGAAGAAAAGCCGCATCGGGATTATCAATGTTGAGAAAAAAATCAGCAACTTGCTCGTCCTAACCCGCCTCATTAGCCTCTTTGAACATTTTGATACAGAGGCGGCTGCAGTTGCGGCATTCAACCGTGAGCAGCGGAGTTTTCCTATGGAACTCAAGAAATCAACGCTTTGAGATTCTTAAACCTGATTTAACTGCCAACACTCCCGTGACGACCACAATAATTTCTCAAAGGAGACTAAAAGATGAAATCTACGAAACATCGCCAAGTGCTACGCATGCACCTTTTAGCCATATTTGGATTATCCATAATATGTGGGTGTTCGGTATTGGGGTCGAAAAAAATTCAACGTCCCCAAGTTCCGCCCGATTTTCCCTTTCCTGTCGTTTGGCTGCAACCAAAAGAAAAAGCCGTGCGTATTAATGAGTTGACCCAGCGAGAATTGTGGGGGCTCGTTATCGTTAAGAAATGGAATGAAGGCGACCGTGATTTTGTTGGGACTTCCATGGATATGGATACTGGGAAAGTCTATTTGTACTATCCGAATGTTGTTTATGTCAAATGGGAAGATACCCAACTGCCTGATGGCACACGCACTAAATATGTATCTGAGATTTCAGGAGCTGATAACACAATTAGAGACCAAGTCAGTGACGGAATACTTCCCCCAGGCGTACTGGTATTAGACATGGAAGACATGGACTCTTCGGGCATAGATCCGTATGAATACCTATCAGACTGAACTGTTAAACCAAACAATAGTTTCTGAAAGGAGCAGTTAAAAATGAAAGGCGTTACTTCGTGCTTCCTTTTTTATCTCTTATGCTTTCTGAGTTTGCTCACATTCTTCGGTTGTAGCAATACCGAAGAAGATACAGAAAAAGCGTCCGGTTTGATGGCAGAACGACCTGAACCTGAAAAGACTGACGATATCTATATTCCAGACAAGTGGTATAAGACGAGAGACCCCCTCTTACGCAATGACTATTTTCTCGCTGTACTTATTAAACAATTTGGAGATATTCCAGAAGTTCACGCCATCGCAGAATATCAGCGGAAAAGAATACAAGGGTTGCATGTCACCGCTGAGGCGTATAACGCCTATCTCGATGCACAGAAGCGTCTCTGGCCGGATCGGGAAACGCCTCAAAAACTTGGCGTTCTGGAGGAAACCAATGATCCAGAAGAGTATGCCAGACTTTTTCGTGAACAACTCATTGAACAGTTTGGAGATGTTCCGGAGATTGACATCATCGTAAAAGTTGAGAAGAAAGTGAAGGCAGGTGAAAGTATACCACTGGATGAATTCGTCGATTATGCGCACGCTCTGTTCCATCGCTTTCCAAGTGAACAAACACTGCGTCAGTTCCAAGAAACTTTAGCAGAGCAAGAGAAAGTAAATAACTTGGATGATAAGTGATGATAAGTAGTTGAGGGACGCTCTATAAGAAAAGGGACGACATGAAGTCGTCCCTTCCTGCGTTATTCTAACCCAAGTTGCTACTAACAAATTTTGAACATTTCACTGAAGAGTCTTTGGCATTTCCTCACCCCAGAGGGGTGATATGTCTATAGGATTAATTCGCTAATTCAAAAATAATTGGTATTTCAAGTCGCAAACTATTCCCCTCTTGTTCTTCAGGAAAAGGTGGGTAAGGCACAGCGTTTTGGACTGCGGCGATGGCTGCGTTATCAAGTGCTTTCTCGCCAGAAGAATCCGTGACGACTGGATTCTGAATGGTTCCATCTTTGAAAAGCGTGAACCGAACTGTCGTTGTCGTGCCATCGTCAAGATTCCGCACGCGTGGCGGGAAACGTTGGACCTCTTTGATCCGGTCCCGAACGGCTTTTAGGAAATTGTTAAACGACTGTTTTGCCTCACCTAAGTTGACTGAGGCGAGTTCTAAGTTACCCGGATCGTTGAATTCCGTTTGTGCAAGATTTGTTCCCATATCCATTCTCGACACTAAGCTGGTGCTTTCAAACTTCGGCACCTCAAACTTCGGCATCGTTGTAACAATATTTGCCTGTTGTCGCGTCGTTCTGAACAGATTTTTACCGATGCCAGCGACACTCGGTGCCATCACCGGACGTGTAGGCACATCGCTCGTCGGCAGCGTGAAGCGCGCGTTGCCCATCGGGATTTTAGCACTCGTTGTGACAGCCTGTCCCTTCGGGGCTTGAATCTTAGAAAATTTCGGTTTTGTCGGTTTTCGTGTTGTACGAGGCGGTGTACGACGTTTCGGCTGTGGTTTTGATGCCTCCAAGACAACGCTATCTACTTTGTCGTGGTATTTCTCTAACACTGTTTTCCGAATAAAGTAAATACCGCCAACGATAATCCCGATAACGTGCAATCCGATTGCAAAACCCCAGGCGATCCGGATCGCTTTCCTTTTCCGTTTTTGGGCGGCTTCTCGATTCTGCCGTTGAACGTCGGCAATCGTCATCATATTTTTTTCTCCCGTTCCTTTCAGCACTCTATAAGTGTGCCATGTCAGTAATGCTAATTCCCCCAGGCCGGTAGGTGCGGTTTCCTAACCGCACCATAAGCGTCAATTTTAGAAAAAACAACCGTCTCAGCCCCAGGGCCGGTAGGTTCGGTTTCCTAACCGAACCGGATTCTACGCGAAAACCTTGAAGACTTCAAAAACCCTCTTCAGTCCTGTAAGGACGCAATGTTTATAGCAGCATGTCTGGGCAAAGATCCAAGCCCTGTAAGGGCGGCATGTGTAGAGACATTGCTACAAAATGCTATGGAAACTCCCTAAATTGACACCTATGGTGCGGTTTCCTAACCGCACCGGACTTCGCTATATCGGTAATTAGTCTTTGTAACTCAGTAACTTATATTTCTCGTTTTTAACAACTACCGAACCGAGAATCTTCAATTCCCGTTTTTCGCCAGCGGCGTTCTGTAAAGTCAGAACGGTTCCACGCAAAAGTTGGAATCCGTCGTAAGTTTCGGAGGGTCGATCAAAGCGGATACCCACGAACTTCAGGTTATATCCACCATAGCGGGCGATCCACTTTTTCATACCTGTATTACATTTCTTGTTCATATTTGACCAAGCAAAATCACCCGGAAAGTTACTTGGCGGACGACTCGCAGGAAACGCCGGCCAAACCCAATTGAGGAATTCTTCGCGCTGCACACGCAAGCGATTCAAGTGCTCAATATCTTTGCGGTTAAGGGCATCAACGACTGCCAGGCCGAGTTGGTCTGGCGAGTGTAGGGGTTGGGTTACCCAACCCCTACGATCCGGTTTCTCACAGCCTACCGAACTGCTGTAAATCAGCAAGATGGCTAAAAGCATGTAAGATGTGCGAACAGTGAGTTCACTACTTCTGCGCACTCGTTGTCCATCCTGTTGTCCAGTTATTGGACGGGCTCACACCACCAATGAAGTCAGCGGGGTCAAAAAAGCCATCAGCAGGTGGTGGTGCCGGAGACACCGCATTCGCACCCGCACCGGGCGTGAAGTTCGGTGTACGCTTGTTGAACGGATCCGCCAAGCCTGGATCAGTTTCTTTGTTACCGTTTTTCGAGGCAAAAGCGGCTTCATCAAATCCGTCGTCATCCTTTTCGTCTCCGAAATTGCCTTTTCCATTTTCAAAGAAAATGCTGTTCTTGACAACCAACTTACCACTGTTTGCTTGGGCATGTGTCGCTTCGTTATTGATATCAAGTCCGACTTTGTTAAATCCGGTGACGATGAAGTTGGCATACATACCAGCCGCCCCTTCACGAATCAGCATACCGTTATCGCTTTCTGGACCGGACGGATCACCGACGAGCGTTACGTTGAAGATCGTCGCAGCGGAACGCGGGGTTGCTTCGTTATCTTTACTGCTGTTATCAACTTCAAAGCCGTTATCCGCGTCATCACCATACTGTTGAGCGACCCAGAATTGTCCTTTACCTGTCCAACCGTCTGTCCAGTCAAAGGAATCGTCGCGTGCACCCGTCACGAGGACGTATTTTAGGTTGACGGTGCCACCGAACATCTCAATGCCATCATCTTGGTTCATGTGTACTTGGACGTATTCTACAATCGTACCGGATCCAACACCTTGGAAGGAGATGCCGTTCAATTCGTTATCCGGGCTTAATTCGATACCGGCATACTGAATACGAACGTAACGGAGTATACCGCTGCTGTCAGACGGGTTATTTCCGCCGAACGCGCCTGTGTCGCCTTCACCGAAAGTTACACCTTGGTTCGTGGGGGCATTCCCGTTGATAATTAAGCCACCCCACTGTCCACGTGCCCGGGAACCTTCAAAGGCATCACTTGACATAACGATCGGATCAGATTCTGTTCCTTCTGCCATAATCTTGGAGCCTTGGGCGATAATGAGCGTGCCGTTAGTTGCCTGCTCGCCGTAAATTTTGACACCCGGCTCAATGCTTAATATCGCGCCATCTTTGACAAACACTGCGCCTCGTAACAGGTACTCGTAGGTTTCAGAAAGGTGCCATGTTGGACTATCTGATTCGCTCAAAAGTGAACGTAACTGGCGTTCATAAGACAACTGATTCAGGTCACCGTTCAATTCCTGACGCGTATACGCAGTGAGATTTTCATCTTTGAGGCTAAGTCTGATGTCCTCAATGCGTTCACTGAGTTCACTGTCGTTCCTCGCTGTGAGGTTACCCTGCAAAACGACCACTTGGTGTCCGTCAACATCAAGAACTGCTTCTTCAAGGATAACTGCTTCTTCCATTTCATCGCTGCCACAACCGACAAAAATCAACGCAATACCAACCGCAAAAATCGCCATTAACAAGAACAACCAACTCTGATATACACCCCGCGCGCCAGTGGATGCAGGGGCACCCGCAATGTTTAACATTAACTAATCCAGCTTCCTATCCATTTTTTTCTACGCCCAACCGATCCTACGGATAGGCATTTATAGTTGCGACGCTACGATGCACATCGCTATTAACTTTAAGTCGCCGTTTGAACTTCTTTCATAATTAAGGATACCGATAAATTGTTGCAAGAAAATGACAATATTATGATTTTTTGGTGCTTTTCAGATTTTTTTCTCATCGCTAACTGCTGACTGCTCATGGCTAATTCCCACTACAAATTGTAGCTGATCCCAAACGAGAATGATCTACCGAGCCTGTACTCAAGATAGGTTGCTTCTCCTATCTTGTAATGGACGTAGGGGTCAAGCAGGTTTTTCGCCGAAATGCTGAATTTGAAATGATTTGCAACCGTCCGACTGAAACTCACATCCAATTGCCCACGGGGTTGCTCATACACATCTGGCGCTCCGTGATTCCCCACCTCAGAGAGCCTACGTCCAAAGATGTTATACGCAACCGCACTTGAAATACCCCAGTTCGGATCTTCAAAACCGATCGAGATGTTGACAATGTAAGGACACTGTCCTTGTAGTGGACGCTCCGAAGAAGTCTGGATGCCGATATCCTCTGGTAAAACTACATGTGAGGAAATCAGCGCAGCGTTAGTATTAACCGAGAACTTGTGTAAGGCATCTGTGAGAACGCCTAAATTCTGACGTGCTTCTAACTCCAAGCCGTAATTGTGTGCACTTTCGGCGTTTTCGTAAGTGATTCGGACTTCTGCTTGTGGTTGGACAATCTGCTCAATCGGTTTTTGGAATTGCTTGTAGAACGCACTTACCGCCAAAATTCCGCCTATCTGTGGAAAAATTTCCCATCGGAAATCGAAATTATTGATCTGCGTCCGCTCCAAATCAGGATTGCCGAGAATCGTTCTGCCACCCACGAAGTCTGTAAATTCAAAAGGGGCGAGTTCCCGGAAATCGGGGCGTGTAATTGTTCGAGATGCCGCGAGGCGCAGATTCATCCGCTCTGTTAGGCGATACGTTACATTCAACCCCGGCAGCCAATCGAGAGTTTCAAGGCTCGCTATAAGTGGTCTTACTGCGGCAGCGAATGGATCGTAGGTGGTTACCTTTTGAGCGGAAGATTCCAATCGGACCCCGCTCATCACCTGCCATTTGGCGGAAAGCGGCAAATCCAGCATCATGTAACCCGAATAAATATTGTGATCCGCCAAATAGTTATCCGTAGAACGTGTCGATTCTCGCAACTCAAAAACACGTGGGGCGATATTTTCGGTTTGGAACAGTATTTCAGGTTGGTCGGAGAGATTGACCGTAGCATCTACTTGGTCAGCAGGCAAGAATCTAAATCTGCGCACATCGAATGTCCTTGCTCTATCTCGGAGCAAACCGCCAAATTTGAAGAGGCCCTCTGTGCCGATCCGGACTTTCCAATCGACGCGGGCGTTGTATTCATCGTCCTCAAGATCAAAGAAAAATCGGCTTCCGCTTTGCGTGACATCACGGAATACGAATGTGCCATCACCTCTGTCTTCGTAGATGTTCTCGCGCGTGTCGGGTTCATCGCGTGCCGCACGTGAATACGTAAGCCGCCACTCCATAGAGAGATTCGGTGCTTCCAGTGTTTCTAACGCAGGCTCAGGTTCACCGAAGTTGAAATCATGCGTACCTGCCAACTGTCCGGAGAACAGTTGACGTTCGACGTATCGGAGGCGCGCACTTCGCATATCTGTGTTTCTGTCAGCATTGAAGCCTTCCCAGGTTCGGATTTCATCTTCAGCGGTGTGTGTGAAAAGTGACCGTAGATTGATCTGGTGTTGCGGTGAGAACCGGAGACTGGTGTTTAGAACGGTACCCCATTCTACTTCGTTACCACTGCGTTCGACGTCGTACGAGGTTACAGGTGAAAGGGTCTCATTCAGACCGATGCGGAAGGCGTTGCGAACCTGGGTGCCGTAACTGTGGCTGTTGCCGTAGGAGATGACCCCTAAGTAACCGAACTCTTTACCGAAAACGGTGTTGCTATTTCCAAGGCTAAATTTATAACCGTGATTGACCGGCAGAGATTCCCGCTCTGGCGACCAAACATTCTCAAACGATTGTCCAAACGCCTGAATCTCTTCAGGCGTAAAGCCAGCGGGTGTAAAACGTCCACGCTCCCGGATAGGCACATCCGCTGCCGCCTCTCGAATGATGCTCGGTAGCTCACGCGAACCGTCGTCAAATCCCAAAAAGTCAAAATCTCCACCCGGATAAGTCAAGCCTTCTTCCCCGGTTGTTTGTGTGTTGAAACCCGTTGACGTGGATAAGGACATCGTCAACTCTTCCGGGAAGTCTTTGGTAAAAACTTGGACGGAACCACCAGCGAAACCACCCGGTTGGTCAGGCGAGAAGGTCTTTACTGTCTGTAGACTCGCCAGGAGACTTGCCGGGAAAATATCCATAGGTACAACCCGTCTGTTTGGCTCAGGACTCGGAATTTCGACATTATTGAGAAGTGTGTTACTGTAACGTTCTCCCAATCCACGCACAAATACATAACGTCCACCAACAATGCTGATACCCGTCACCCGTTTAATAGCCTCACCCGCAGACGATGCAGGGAGTCGGCTCATTTCTTCCGTACTGATACTGTCTTCAATTCGGGAACTGCGCATCCGTTGTTCAAGCAATCCGCGCTCGCTCGCCTGGCTTAACTGAACCGGCATCTTAATCGCATCCAGTTTCACCACTTGTGCAACCAAGGGTACGCGAAGCCGTTCCGCGATCTCTCCTGCTTTTACTTCAAAATCAGTGATAACATAGGTGTTATAGAACGACGCGCTTGCATGGATTTTATAAGTACCGATCGGTAATTCCAGCGAAAACGCACCTGTTTCGTCAGTCTTTACACGGATCTGGGTATCAGTAACCCGAATTGTTACATCTGGCAGCGGGACCTCCGTATCGCTATCTACAACAATACCTGTTATTTTCATGAGTTGTGGCGTTTCGTGGTTATCAGCACTTACTTCGCAGAATGTGAGTGCTATGCCAACTAACAAAAACAACAAACCGATACGCAGTCGTCCACCGAAGGGTGGCGCTTGCAAATCCATATTAAGAAGTCCTCTCATTTTATATTTTTATCCCTTTAGGCAAACTTGAAATCCTCGTATAATTTTTTAAAGTGCAAGAGATGTTCCGCCAACATTTCTGTTCCCAATACTATTCCAACGGCAAAAATTGTAATCTCTGAATGCAACAAAAATGTGTGTTTTTTTTGTCAAAAAGTAGAAAAAGTTGTCAGTTATCAGTACGATTTTCTCTCACTGCGAGGCATGAAAAATCTTTCAGGACTCAGTTAGCATATTGTGGCAGTTACCTTTATGGTTACAGCCACAACATACCTCTTAACTGATAACTGAAAGCGCAGCGTACTGATAACTGATAACTATTATCCTTGATATTTTCTCTGCTAAGTCCTATAATAATTAGCGGATATTATTCGGTTGTGTGGAGGGTAAAGCAGTGATAGGCGAGCTGCTTCGGAAAAGCATTCATTTATCAGGACTCACCCTACCGGTTATCTATCTCTTCTTGGATAAACCGACTATGTTAGTTTTAATGGGGATACTGACTGGCTTTGCGCTTGCCGTCGAATTAGTGAAATGGGGATCTCCACATTTCGGCAAGTTTTTTTCCCGAATTTTCAAACCCATCCTCCGTAGACATGAACGCAAAGGGGCTGTGACAGGCGCGACCTACTATCTTATCAGTGCGTTCCTGTGTATTTTCTTATTTGCTAAGACGCTTGCTATTGTCTGTATCTTTTTTATGGTATTAGGAGATATGGCAGCCGCACTCGTGGGCAAAAAGTGGGGGCGGACGAAACTTCTCGGCAGGAAGAGTTTAGAGGGGAGCGCCGCCTGTTTCATTGTTTGCGCCGCAATTGCTTTGGTTAAGTTCAACCCTGTTATAGCAATCGTGGGTGCCTTGGTCGCTACAATTGTCGAACTCATTCCCGTCCCGGTTGATGACAATCTCACGGTGCCGCTGATTTCCGGGGCAGTCATGCACTTTTTGATCTACTTTCTAATGTAGAATAGTTATCAGTTGTCAGACCGATTTTTTCTGCGAAAAAATCCTTCAGTTTGCTTCGCAGCGAGAAAAAGAGACTTTAGGATCATCAAAAACCTCTTTTAACTGACAACTGATAACTGACAACTAATATATTATGGCCCATATCAAACTTGAAAACGTTGTAAAACGTTTCGGCGATGTCGTCGCTGTCAAAGACTTTAACCTCGAAGTTGAGGACAAAGAGTTCGTCGTTTTTCTCGGTCCCTCTGGCTGTGGTAAAACGACAACGCTCCGTCTCATTGCAGGCTTAGAGAATCCCGAAGAAGGCGACATCTTCATTGACGGACAGCGGGTCAACGATCTTTCGCCTGCTGACCGAGACATCGCTTTTGTCTTTCAATTCTACGCCCTCTATCCGCACCTGAGCGTCTACGATAACATCGCTTTTCCACTCAAAGCGGTGAATATCTCAAAATCGGAGATTGATGCCGAAGTCAAGCGAGTTGCCAAAATCCTACAAATAGCTGACATGTTAGATAGGAAACCCAGCGTTCTTAGCGGGGGTGAGATGCAACGCGTCGCGCTCGGACGCGCGATGGTCCGTCAACCCAAGGTTTACCTGCTTGATGAACCTATGGCGAATTTAGACGCAAAGATGCGCGTTGACACGCGCGCCGAAATCAAACGACTCCAACATGAAATCGGCGCGACGACCATCTTTGTGACGCATGACCAAGTTGAAGCAATGTCACTTGCAGACAGAATCGCTGTGATCCATCAAGGACTCCTACAACAGATCGGTACTCCGCATGAAATTTACAATAAACCTCAGAGCCTCTTCGTTGCTGGATTTATGGGTATGCCTACCATGAACCTCCTTGACGCTGAACTCACCCTCAACGAAGCGGAATCTGTGCTACATCTCAGTCACACCGATGTTGATCTTCGCCTCTCACCAGAACGGCAGACGACGATCACTTCAGACGCGCAAAAAAACGGTTTGGTGTTTGGTATTCGTCCTGAGCATATCACAGCGCGGAGTCAACCCAATGAACAGCGTATTTCTGCGCAGGTACATCTCGTTGAACCGCTCGGGGCAGTCAATATTCTTGACATCCGGCTCGGCACGCATTCAGAGACGCAGGACCCTATCTTACTTCGGGTCAGAGCACATCCAACGTTTCGGGTTACGGTAGGCGATACTATCTGGTTAGATTTTGATGAAGCAGAAATGCATCTCTTTGACCGAGAGACAGAACAAGCAATCTGGTGATTATACTCACCTAACCCAAGTTGCTATCAACGGATTTTGAGCATTGTAACGCGGTTTTTCCGACACTTTCTTCACCCCGTAGGGGTGTTATGTCTATAGAAACAGCATATTTAAGCCGCCGCACTCCGTAGGAGTGCTATGTAGATAAATAGGTGGCAACTTGCGTTAACCTAAGTTGCCACCTATGTAGCATAAACTTCCAGTTTGTGCTACAAAATATGAGCAAATCAAAGAATTTACGCAAAAAGGATGGAAAGCGATAAGATGAAGATACCGTGTCGTTTAGCAGCTTTCGACTTAGATGGAACGCTGCTAAGCAGTGATCATAAATTATCACCAAAAAACCGCGACGCACTCCAAGCACTCGCGGCAAACGATATACTCGTGGTATTAGTTTCTGGAAGGATGCACCGTTCTATCCAACCGATTAGCGATCAGATCGGACTCGAAAATCCTATTATCTCTTATAACGGGGGGATGGTACGACATGCCACAACCGCTGAGGTCTATCATCACACGCCTGTTCCATCAGATTACGCCATGGCGGTTGTCAATCACTGTATCGAGCAAGGGTTACATCTCAATTTCTGCCTGAACGATGAACTTTATGTCGCCGAGCGGAATGCATGGAGCGACCTTTATGAAGCACGAACAGGGGTTCCGGCTACAGCTGTCGGAGACCTACGCGAGTTAGCTGGTGAAACGCCAACGAAGCTCCTTATTATCCATACGCCTGAAAAATTGCAACCACTCTTAATGAGTTTTCAAACCGATTACGCTGAGAAGCTTTATGTTACGCAGACCCAAGCAGAATATATTGAATTTATGAATCCGGAAGTTACTAAAGGGCGCGCACTGACAGCACTCGCCAACCGGTTCAACATCCCGTTAAATGCGGTTGTTGCTTTTGGCGATAGCTATAACGATGAAAGTCTGCTCAAAACAGCCGGTTTCGCGGTAGCGATGGAAAACGCAGTCCCGCCGATCCGTGCTTGTGCCGACTTCATCACAACGACGAATGACGATAATGGGGTGGCAAAAGCGATTTCGGAATTGATTCTTTGACGCAGGAAACCCCTACTGTTCGTAGATCCGCTTTCAAGACGCATAAATCTTTCACTCATCGATTATTGTCTCATGTTCGTTTCGTGGAATTTCGTATAAGGAAAATCCGCGACAAGGATGTAGGAATTCCCCTCCTGTTTCAAGTCCATCTTAACAGAGTTGGCTGAAAATTCAAAGTACTTTGCCAGCACCTCTGCTAATTCATGATGTAACCTGGTCATAACCCGGTCATCAACATCAAACCTGTCTTGGGTGATGACCAGTTTCAGGCGCTGTTTCGCTATACTGCTCGATTTCGGTTTGCGCCCGAATAGTTGTCTTATGCTGATATTCATCAGAAAACTCCTTATCTCTTTCTCGTGAACCAGTTTAAAATATTATTCAATATGCCCTTCTGCTCAAAATTATGAATCGGGATGCGCTGCCCAGTCAGGCGTCGCGCAATACGCATATACGCCTGAGCACCGGGGGAACCGTCTTCATAGACGAGCGGAATGCCGCGGTTTGTAGAGGTGATTACACCGCTGTCTTCTGGAACAACACCGATGAGCTCAATATTCAGGATATCCAATACGTCGGCTTGATCCATCATGCTCCCATTCCCTACAAGCTGTGGTGAGAACCGATTTAAAACGAGATTGATCGGTTCAATTCTCGCATTTTGCAGCAATCCGATAATCCTGTCAGCATCCCGAATAGCGGAGACATCTGGTGTTGTAACAACGATGGCTTCGTCGGCACCGGCGGAAGCGTTGCTGAAACCGCGTTCAATGCCAGCGGGCGAGTCAACCAGAACGAAATCGTGCGTCGTCCGCAACTTATCACAAATCGCTTTCATCTGCTCTGGCTGAATATCGTCTTTGTTGTTTTTCTGCGATGCCGCAAGCAACATCAGACCATCAACACGCCGATCCCTAACGAGTGCTTTACTGAGTTCACACTGTTTCTCAATGACATCCATTGAGGTATAAACAATCCTGCTCTCAAGCCCCATCACGATATCGAGATTCCGAAGCCCCACATCTGCATCAACAACGGCGACGGTTCTACCCAGAAGTGCCAGGGCTGTCCCTAAGTTGGCTGTAGAGGTTGTTTTGCCGACACCTCCCTTTCCTGATGTCACTACGATTACTTTTCCCATAACCGGAACCTCCTCTGTTAAAATTTAACAAATTTTTCAATAATAATTACATCTTCTGCACCGATGCGGGCGATCTCTGGATAACCTCGCGATTCCTGACTCACCGATAAACGATTCACATAGTTGCCTATCTGAAGTTTTAACGGGGCAAAATCCATCGCAATAATCACAGCCGATAACCTGCCATTCATCCCAGCGTAAGCACTCCCCCGCAGTGTACCCAACACAACGATGTCTCCACCTGCCTTTACTTCACTGCCTGAGTTGACATCCCCGTAAATAATAAGACTCCCTTGTGGAAATTCCTCTGTCTGCCCAGAACGAATTGTGTGTGCTACTATCCGAGAGGGTTCACTGTCCCGAGAGGGACGGGTATCCGTCGGGGGCGATATGACATGCGTCGTTGGCGCGGCAGCGATAGGCGGCGAAACCGGTTCATCAGCGACTTCGACACCACGCACTGTGAGATCATAGGTTTGCTGAAGCTTCGAACTGAGAAGTTCGATCTCCTCCTCTTTCAAGGTTGGAGACTTAAGATCAATTTGCACCGATGCCCCCGCTAAAGAGCGATTCATACGCGTTATTTCCTGCTCGATCGCAGCTTCAACTTCTGATATTGATAGATGGGGCCTGATGATCAGGTGCAAGCCATCTCCATAGGCTCTGAGTACCACAGTCGAATTTGCCATTTTGCTATTCATTCCCAACTTCAGTAGTATTGCGGTTAATCTCGGGGGCGAGAGTTTCGATGCTAATTGACGTCTGGTATTAAGCCTTTTCCAACTGCGCTAAAACGTAAGGGCCTTCAGGAATCGCAGCAATTTGGACATCTTCCCCGTAGCGGGCTAAAATTTCGTCTATACCTGCCTGCGCACTTCTTAACGGATGCACGAACAGTTTTGTCCGCTGGTGGTAAGGGATGCCGTCGGTATAAAAATAAATATCTGCCTTCCGGGCAACTTTCGCTAATTCTTCAAGTTGCCACTGATCAATAACAAAGTTTGCTGGATTGTAAAGCCCTTGGACAAACGCCGTTAAATCATCAGTCTTAAAAATTAGGTCGGTAAACGGTTTGCTGCCGATACCTTCGCTGCACGCCGCAACAAGCAAGATGCTACCACCCTGCCTTACGATTTCAACAGCCGTAAGTAAACCTTTGATCGCTTGATAAAATGTTGTGTCCAATGGATAGCCTGCACTGGAGACGACGACTGCGTCCGCTGGTGCTGGTAGTGTAACCTTTGCCTGTTTTTCCACACATGCCGCACCGACACGATGCGATTCAACCATATCGCCCGCGAATACGCCCGTGATTTGACGGTGCTTGTCAATCGCAACGTTCAGGTTGAAATCAACACCCGCCATCAGCGCAATTTCGGTCGCTTCCATGTGAAACGGATTTCCCTCTAAAATGCCGACTGCCGACTTCGGATGTTCCATGAGTTCGGGCCCGTGCATCACCTTCATTGTCTCAACAGAGGCAACCCCTGGACAGATCGCTTTCCTGCCACCAGAATATCCAGCCATCAGGTGCGGTTCAATCAAGCCCGTCGTGATCTTCAGGTCCGATTCGAGGTAGGTGTTATCAATATGAACGGGTGTGCCGTTTCGGGTCTTGCCTAAATATGCGTGCTGATCTGGTTTCTGGGAAAAATGGTTGACAATACGGTATGTATCCATAATATTGCGGCCAACCATCTCTTCGAGCTCTTCCCCAACATTAGGGCGGTGGATACCCGTCGCGATGAGGATAGTGATCTTTTCGCGTGGAATACTCGCTCGTTTCAGCGTTTCCAATATAGGTGGGAGAATGACCTTATTTGGCACGGGGCGCGTCACATCTGAGATGACAATACATGCCGACTCGCGACCCCTGGCAAGTTCAGCCAAAGGTGATGAGGCAATCGGTTGCGCAATCGCCTCTCGAACCGCGCTATCTTCATCCGATAACGGAGCACTTTCCGAAATTTCAAGAACGCCGGCAACGTTCTTATCAGGAATCTCAATCGGTAATGTGCCGGTTCCGTATCTCATTTCCACTTTCATGTCAAGCGTGTCCCTTCAACCTGACGCAATTAAAGGCAAATATTCACGCAAACTGCGCGAAAATACTATCCCTTTTTACAATTATACTCGTTTTTCAGAAAAAATGCAAATTAATTTCGATTAAAATCCATATTTAGTCATATAAGACCTAAATTTCTCCGCATTTTGTTTGTTTTTTTTTTATCTTCGGAACTCAATTCCAAATTTTTCGGAACATTAATCAGAGTTCCCGCCTATAACTGAAAAATGTCAAGTTAATTGTAAAATCCACCATAAATCGACCTTCTTCCTAATTCAGACACTTGACTTTTTGGGTTCAACGTGTTAGAATCTTTTACCAGAACTTGTATGTTTAATCGCGCGGATTGCCGGAAAATCTAAATACGGAACGGAGAACAAACAGCCATGCAACGCATTGAAGTTACTACCAAACCAAACGGTGCCGGACGCAATTGGTTAGAAGTCGGTCATTTTCAAACAGATGCACTCGATCGCAAGCAGTGGGTTAAAAAGAACGTACCCCATCAAGATTCAAAACTAACCGTAGATAGACAGTACTCCGCCCGTGGTGAAACTATTGATTGGATCGTCATTATCCCTGAGAACTACCCTTTCACCCTTGTCAAGGTTACCTATGATCGACTCAACCCAAAGAAACTTGAAGTGCTCTGGGATCCAGAGGATGGCACCCCCGAATCCGATGATGCCCGTGAAGGCAAAATTAAACGCGTTTTTGAACTCGCTGCTGACAATGACGAATTGACAAATCTGCTCAAGGATCTCCTTTCAAACTAATATCCAGCGCGCTGCATAGATACCAATTTAGGTGTCGTAGGTTGGGTAGAGCGGTAATGAAAAGTCTAATGCGGTATACGAAACACACGTCGCATCTAACATACCTGCGTATCCACCCAAGAATAGAGCGAAACCCAACTTTATACTACATTTACCAACCATAACGTTCCGGTCCCCACGGTTTGGTAATTAATTCCTGCTTCGCCATCACCATCGTTTTGCTCGGTACATCGTCGTACAAAATAACCCCGGGTCCAACAACACTATAAGAACCGATCCGCCGCCCCGGCATAATTATCGCGTTCACGCCGGTCCGGCAATAGTCACCCATATAGGTCGCGTTCGCACCGTAGGGCGGGATTTCGTAACGGCCTTCTACCTCTATCGGGGTATCCTTATCATCGAATCGGAGCGTTCCGCATACCGTTGCTGCGCCAATATCCGTCGCACATCCAAAAACGCCGGACATTTCGCAATAATGATACAGATAGACCTTATCGAACAGGACACCTGCCATCTCGGCACCGTGCCCAATAATACACCGATTACCGATGGCACTGCTGTCGACATCGCAATAATCGCTGATTCTGCACTGGTCTCCGACGAAGATCTGCCCGTGTAAAATCGCGCCGTTTGTGATATTATTATTCGCACCTGCGATGAGCGTGCCGTTGACGACAACGCGGGGGCCAATCACGGAGTTTTTTCCCAACACAACGTGTCCGTTGATTTCAGCCGCATCCGAGATTTTCGCACCATCTGCTATCTGATCTGCCGTAACCTGTTTTGCAAGATAGTCAACACACCGATTG
Organism: Candidatus Poribacteria bacterium; assembly: GCA_026706025.1. Lineage (NCBI taxonomy): Bacteria > Candidatus Poribacteria > Candidatus Poribacteria bacterium. Next base: position 147,755 of record JAPOZO010000050.1, on the reverse strand, counting down.
TTCGCTTCCAACACGTGCCACGGTTTATCGACATCGACGAAGAAGTCCGCTGTCTGAACTGCCAATACAGTCCTTCCGTCATCCACCATCAGTTGTAAAGATTGCGCGATTTCGGATTCAGGCGGCGGCATGCCACCCACAGGTACACTTGTAACGATGCCGGGGTTCCTTAAGAGGTAGGGGGTCGCGTAGCTCGTAAAAGCGTATACGCCACAAAGCCGATGTGAACCGCCGCGCGGATGCCCTTCAATACCGTTAAGTTTTAGAACACTCCTGTTTTCGACAGCCTCCGTCCCGATACCCGCGCAAAGCCAGTCGCTTGCGTCTTCATCACCCAATCCTTGCACGAGTGCTGCGGCTTCTACGTTGTGTGATCGAAATTCTTCAATAAAGTTACGGAGGTTATCAGCCGTGGTTACAGTATCACCGTAAACGACGAGATACGGTTGATCTTCGAGGTGTTCAAGTGCTGTTAGTACTGCACTCGCGGTGCCGTCAAGCGAGTGCTGTGTGACAAAAACGGTGTTCGGTATATCGGCAAGCGCACCACGCACCTGTTGCGCGTGGTGCCCCACAACAACGATAATTCGCTGACAGCCTGCTTCAAGCAAATTTTCCACAACTCGGCGAACGATCGGCTTATTAGCGACAGGAATTGTGCATTTCTGTCGAAATTCACCATAGGGCCAGACTTTGCGTCCTAATCCTGCAGCGAGAACAATAGCGGTATCCATTTTAAGGTATTCCTAATTTCCTCCATGCGATATGCTGGTTCGTAAATTTTGCCAAAAACTCTAAATCCGGATGAGGCGTATCCAGCTGTTTCTGGTATGGGACGACACCGACTACTGCGATGCCCGTCAATTTCTCGATTTCGACTGGGTTTGTCGCTTCAGCGAGTCCGGCACTCTCTGAACGGAGCCCATTAAGCACAATACCCGCAATTGGGATATTAAACTGCTGAGCGAATGCGACGGTTAAAAGTGTGTGGTTGAGTGTACCTAAACCAACAGTGGCGACAATGAGTATCGGGAGTTTGAGTTGCTTGATAAGTTGGGCAACGAGAAAATCGTCGCGGATTGGCACCGCAATCCCACCGACACCCTCCACTATCACGAAATCGTATCGCTGTTGGAGTTCAGCGAAAGCAGTCTCAACGCGGGACAGGTCTATTTCTATATTTTCCATCCTCGCTGCAACGGACGGTGCCAAAGGATGCCGGAGATGGATTGGGTTAATCAGAGAGAGGTCATCGTCAACCTGTACAGCGTGCTTGAGAAACCGTGCATCAGCAGTATCACCACTGCTAATCGGTTTCATCACGCCTACGTTTGTCCCCGCCTGTTTGAGCGCAGCAGCGAGACCGCCAGCGATCACAGTTTTCCCAATTTCTGTCCCTGTGCCAGTAATAAAGATGCCTCGTGTCATGCTATTATTATACGTCCAACAGCACTTTTCGTCAAGGATTCCGTTTTCCATTGGCTGGATGTAGTTCACAGCGCAGCAAATAATATAGTGAACCTAAAAATGAAGAAACACTTTACATCCCCCGGTAGGTTCGGTTTTGCGGCGTACACGCCTGCCCCCTGATAAGGGGGGATAAAGGGGGGTGTTTTTGCTGGGGTGTTTCTTGCGACCTGCATCCTAACCGAACCTACACAGAGTGTTCTATTAATTCTAAACTTTACTATAAATGTCGTTCTCTGAAAACTTATAGTAAAATTTAGAGTTAAAAATAAATTAACAATATAATAACACTTGTGCGATAGCGGTTTTGCTGGGGTGTTTCTTGAGAGCGGTAGGTGGATTTTAAGAGAGAGTAGGTAAGTCGTAAAAATGTTACACCAGTGTAACATTTGATGTAAATTGATTATCGGTATAAAGCCAGTCACTGTAAGGGTTTAGAGGCAATTTTGCTGTTGCTTGTCATTTTGAAAAAAAAATAATTTGGCGAAAAGTGTAACATTTGGTTTGGTTGTCAGTCAATCGTCGGCAACGATTTATTTTTGCTATCCGGTTTTGAGGGTGCTCATCAGAATCTACGCGCTATACGCCTTTAATACCTTAGATATTTTTAATTAATTCGAGTATATGTATATATGATAACATATATAATATGAGAGTTCAAATTTATTTTTTCGGGACGGCTACAAAGCGTGATAATGCGCGTCGCATGTGTACGAGTCCGCTGCAGCTCGGAATCTGAACTGTGATTGATGGGATTTATATGATTTTCGTGATAAGACGTCGAAATGAGTGGCTTTGCCCATTTGATGTTTTGACTGGATTTTTTCGTTGAAATCTGTTATTGTTTTAACTTATTGATAGTATTACAAAAAGAAGGAAGCCTATGGCAAATTATCAAGAACTGGCAAATCTCGTTTGGACTGTAGCCGATGATGTACTCAGAGGACTGTTCAAACCACACGAATACGGCGACATCACCCTCCCGTTTCTCGTGCTCCGCCGATTGGACTGCATCTTAGACGAAGACGATCGAAAAGATAAAGCGATCCAGACCTACAATCAATTCAAAGATCACGTACCTGAAGAAGCACTACCACCGATTATCCTCAAAGAGATAAACGCCAGTTTCTATAACACCTCCCAATACGACCTCTCTCGACTGACAGAGGACCCGACCAACATCCATCTCAACTTTGAGAATTACCTCAACGGATTCAGTCAAGACGTGCGCGACATCATTGAGAACTTCAATCTCGATCGGTTTATTGAGCGATTGAACCAAAACAACCGGTTGTTCATCTTCTGTGATAAGTTTACTGAGGTCGATCTGCACCCAAATCAGGTAGATAACCGCACGATGGGACTGGTCTTTGAGGAACTGCTCCGCAAATTCTCTGAGATGTCCAACGAAACCAGCGGGGAGCACTACACACCGCGGGATGTCGTGCAGTTATTGGTCTCGCTGCTGTTTGCGGAACACCGTGAAAACCTGCGCGAGCAGGGCGTTATCCGCAGTATCTTTGACCCGTGTTGTGGGACAGGCGGCATGTTGACCATAGGGAAGAAATACTTCCGCGAGCAGATTAACCCCGATGCCGATATTCGGCTGTTAGGTCAGGAACTGAACGCCCAAACCTATGCAATCTGTAAGTCGGATATGCTCATCACCGGAGAGGATCCCGACAGTATCCAACACGGCTCCAGTCTCTCTAATGACCAATTTCAAGGGCAACGCTTTGACTATATGATTACAAATCCGCCCTTCGGTGTGAGTTGGAAATCCGATGAAGCCGCGGTGAAAGCGGAAGCACAAACCGCCAACGGCAGATTCTCTGCCGGTACGCCGCGTTCCTCGGATGGGGCGTTGTTGTTCCTGCAACACATGCTTTCCAAGATGGAAGACCGCGGGAGCCGCGTCGGCATCGTCTTTAACGGATCGCCGCTCTTTACGGGTGATGCCGGTAGCGGTGAGAGTGAAATCCGACGATGGATCATCGAAAACGACTATCTGGAGTGTATTATCGCGCTGCCCGAGAAACTCTTTTTCAACACCAGTATCGCCACCTACATCTGGATCTTAACAAACCGAAAATCCGAGGCACGACAAGGTCATATCCAACTCATCAATGCCGTTGACTTCCACGACGAGATGAAAAGGAATCTCGGAGCCAAGAACGCTCTCATTTCCGATAGCCATATCCGTCAGATCGCCGAACTGTATACCAACTTTGAAGAGACCGAACACAGCAAAATCTATCCAAACGACTTTTTCGGCTACACGAAAGTGACGGTTGAGAGACCGCTAATTGAAAAGCAAGAAATTCTCGGAGAGGAAACAGAAGTCATTGTCACGGATAAGCAAGGCAACCCGAAACCGGATACAGCACTGCGTGACCATGAACGCGTTCCGCTCACGGAAAATATCGAAGATTACTACCAACGCGAAGTCAAACCGCACGTACCAGATAGTTGGATAGACAGGAAAAAGGATAAGGTCGGCTACGAGATCAACTTCAATCGGTATTTCTACCAGTACACACCGCTGCGATCACTCAAAGAGATTGCCGATGAAATACTGGCACTGGAGCGGAAAAGTGAAGGCTTGCTGAATGAGGTGTTGGGGTTATGAAGTCTCTGGTATAAAGAAGGGAATAGAGTAGATCGGGATTCATAATTTACATGGTAAAAAGTAGAAAGTGTGGTATAATATTTTAAGGTTAAAAAATTTTAATCTTCATCCGCTTTCCCAGATGTAAACGGAGGAAATCATGGCGATAAATGCTGTCCAAACATACCTTAGTCCAGAAGAGTACATCACTTTAGAACGTAAAGCAAAACCTGACGCGAACACAGTCAGAAACGAATACATCCAAGGTGAAATTATCGCTATGTCCGGTGCAAGTTTTACACATAATCTTATTAAAGGGAATATCTTTGTTCAACTTCACAATCGCTTGACAGAAAGCAGTTGTGTCGTTTTTGCGAATGAAATGCGTGTCGGTATCCCTTCAGCAAAATCCTACTTTTACCCTGATGTAGGTGTCGTCTGTGACGAACCGCGTTTTGAAGACGATGTTTTTGACACACTTCTGAACCCGATTGTTATTGTAGAGGTACTCTCCCCGAGTACCGAGGGCTATGACAGAGGTGAAAAATTCTCGCGCTACCGACAGCTTGATGCCTTGAAAGAATATATCCTTGTTTCACAAGATAGCGTGAACGTTGAACGTTTTCTGCGAAAGCGTGATGACTGGAGTTACACTTTCTTTCAAGAACTTGAGCAGCACCTTCCGTTAACTTCTCTTCAGTGCGAATTACCCTTGCAGGAGATATACGGGCGCGTCACATTTCCTGAAGCATCTGAAGGCGCAAACTAAAAGTTTTGCGGCGTACTTGAAGAAACGCCCCAGCAATACGCAGAAATACCGGATTTAGTCTGGGAATAGACTAAATCCATTCCTTGTATTACATTGCAAAAACACCCCAGATGCAACGTGCATCACGCTAAAAAAGAAAAAACTAAATGCCTCTGACTCGCTCAGCAAAGGGTCTTGAATATGGAGATAGGAATGTGATGATGGAACGATTTAGAACGTGGCATGAAATTTTAATAGAACGTCTTTCTGATCCAGAAGATGTTATCGGCTACCTTGAAGTTTCTCTTGAAGAATATTTAGAGGATGGCGACAAGGCATTTTTTCTTAAGGGAATAAAAAATGTTATAGAAGCACAAGGTGGGATTCTTAGCGTTTCAGAACGAGTTGGTATTGATCCGAAGTTTCTTTCAGACGCTATAAACAATGGATCCATGCCCCCTTTTCATATCCTTCGTTCAATTTTCACATCTTTTGGAGCGGCGTCTCTCATTAGCAAAATCTGAGAAACGCGTGGCTTTCAGGAATCAAGATGCAGATTCTACCGATGAAAAAGATTGGCACAATCAACACGAATGGTTGGTTGATATGCTTGAAAAATTCTATGCGGTATTTCGGCCGCGACTTGAAAAACTAATGATGAGGGTTTAGATCTTAGCGTTCAGTCCCGTAGGTTGGGTTGAATGGCGTTGAGATCGGACGTTGATATGCCATACATACTTGAAAATCAATATCCAGTCATATCTATCCACGAATGGAGTGAAACCCAACTTTACGCGCCCAGCGTCCAGGAGACTTCAAAGCCAAAGCGTTGGGTTTCACTCGGTCTCTGATGGATGTGGTGTATCTGGAGAAAGTTGTGTTTTTCTATGATTTTCACGGTTTTGGTGGTCTCCGTTCAACCCAACCTACAGGAACTGCATTTTTTCTATACTCATGTTAACTTGTATTGTAACGTCCAATGTGTTAGAATCCAAGTTGAATGGACAGCACTCAGAGGAAAATAATATGATAAAATCAACAGCAGAAACGCTTTTTGAAAAAGGCTTTGAGCAAGGCTTTGCAGTAGGATTTGAGGAAGGCAGAATAATAGGCAAAACAAAAGTTATTCAGCAAGACATTATAAAAAATATTGCAAAAATTGTTGAACAGGGCATTGCAATAGATATTGAGCGAGACATTGCCAAAGACATTGAAAAAGTTATTGAGCAAGCCAAAGCAAAAATTATTCAGAAGGGCATTGCAAAAGACATTGAAAAAGTTATTCAGCAAGCTAAAGCAATAGGTGTTGAGCAAGACATTGCAAAAGACACTGATAAAACTATTGAACAGGGCATCGTAATGGGTATTGAGCAGGGCATTGCAAAAGTTATTGAGCAAGCCAAAGCCGAGATATATCGTGCTTGGCACGCAGATTGGGAAAAACGAAGACAGGTAGCAGCAGAAAAAGGACTCCCCTTTAACGACCCGCCGCCACCAAATCCTAATAATAACAACTCTCAAGAATCAATACCTTCGCCAAAAATGGACGATCCTTCATAACTACAAAACACAATCATAAGTGTCAATTTAAGAAAAACAACCGTCTCAGACCCAGGCCCGGTAGGTTCGGAATGTAATACAAGGAATGGATTTAGTCTATTCCCAGACTAAATCCCCTAACCGAACCGGATACTCTGCGGAACCCTTGAAGACTTCAAAACCCTCTTCAGTCCCGTAGGGTTTATTTCCTTGGGGTCTTTGATAGGGTGTTTCTGCGGATTTCTTAAGAATGTCTATAACAGCGTTTAGCGAAAAAGGCCTATCGAATACAAGAAACACCCTCACTCAGCGTTACGGTATTGACACCGGTCGAATTTGAGTAAAAAAACTTGTCTTAACTTTGCTAATTTTGTGGTCTGAATAAGCGATGGCACTTCATCCGATGGCAGTACACAGTCGAAAAGCCTAAGAAAAAGGTAGTATCTGAAAAACCTTCATTGTAAGAAAACGTACGAAACTAAAGAGGAAAATAAGATGAATACGAAAGAATATATGGAAGAGCTGGGACAGGTTATGAATGAATTTCCACTTGGCACCAAAGTTATTTGTTTCAATGAAAATAACTCTCATAATGAAGTTGGGCACGTGGACGCGTATTTATCAACATCTGATGGTACGAGTATTAGAGTAATAACTCTAAATAGATCAATAGATGGTCGCACATATCAGAATACATTCACAACACATTTTAGCAAATTTAAAAAAGCTGAAGATTCGGATATAGATTGTTTGCCTAAAGATAAAAACGAACAAAAGAAGGTAATGATGGAGTACACAGCGAAAATTCTCAAAATTACCCGTTTACAATCTGGTACCACACCAATGTATGGTCATTGTAAAAAAATAACGAGCCCCTATAGAGAAGCAAAAGATCTTCAGCCTAGTCTTTATGATTTTTTAATAGAGGCAGAAATTATTTCTGTTAAACACTCTAATTTAAAAATAAAAACGTCTTGCTTTACGACAATAGGAGTGCGTTCAACGGAGGAAGCACGAAAATTCGAGGAGGTATCTTATATTAAAAAAAGGAGTAAAAGATTTGCATCATTAATAACAATTTGCCGTATGATGGATTTAAGAGTAGGGGAATTAATCCAATTTTCTTATCCCGAACCAGAAACTGAACCGGAACCAGAATATATAGGGAAGTATTACAATCTTATTAGGTGTAAAAACCAACCACTTACTATAGAGGACTTCAAAAACAAATCGTACCCTTCAAAAATAGATAATACGCTAGAAGACACGGATGTAAGATTAAGTGTATATAAAAAAGTAAAAATAAATTATCTAAAAGAAGTATGGTTTAGATTACAAGGAAAATACCGTTTTCTTATAGACATCAAGCAAAAACTATTCTACAGAAGAAGAAGTGTATTGGAAAAAGTCAAATTAACCGTGGGCATAGCAGGTCTTGTTATATTTTTTATCTTTTCTTTAAATCCAACGCTTTTAACCGAGCCTGGATACCGTTGGATATTCATAATTACAACGGTAATAAGTGGTTTGAAAGAGTTTTTCTAACTATCTTTACCCCAAGTTACTACTAACGAATTTTAGGTGCTTTGACGAGGTTTTTCACGCACTTTCCCACCCCACAGGGGGGTACGTCTATAGAAAACGGCATATTCACGCGGCTGCACCCCGTAGAGTGCTATGTGTATAAAAGGTGGTAACTTGCGTTATCCTTAGTATAAGAACAAGAGTCAGGTGGATTAAGTGAACAATATTCGTGTTGATATACGCCTTCGACCCATTCGGTTTGGATTTTTGGTTCGTCCGGATGATAAGAAAAAGATAATTGAGATTTTTCGTATCAATACATGTTTGTGGGGCGGTATATTCAACCCTATTATCCCTTTTTTTAACCGCGTACCATCTTGGTGGGAAAGACACGGTTTTCGTTTTGAAAACGCTAAGCAAATTATCAACGGTTATCTTGATTTCTTTGAACCCGATTTCCTTGTTGAGGCAGAGGAAGGGTTAGCGGATGGATTCGGTTATGATTCAGAGAGGGTACTACAACTTTCAGATATTCTGGAAAAATCAGAAGAAGAACGTTGGAATAAATTCGGTTTGAGCGTTCATGATCTATATTCGGAGTTGTATCAGGAAGAATTTCGTTTTGAACTTCGTCATCAACGCAATATGGTCCATGTCGAGCCAAAAGAGCGTGCTTTTGTGGGTTTTGTTGCTGCTAATTTCGGCAGCTTTCCAACTCAAGAAGGACTTGGGTATTTTGAACATAATTACAAAGGTGTATTCAACCCGGAGCATAAATTATTAGATGCTGCTGTGCTCTCAGAATTGTATCAATCTGGATATAGTTCTGCTGTAGGGATATGTTGTGCAAAACTTCGGATAGATTTTCATGATCTTGGAGATATCAGACTATTCATATTAGACGCAAAAAAATCGAGAGACCTTGTTGATTTCTGGAATTTACGTGCGGTACATGAACATGTTCTCCCAGTTCCTATTCAATGGATTAAGGAGCTTTCACCGTTTTGTAAGAAACTCATTCTGGATAATTATCACTCTCTACGCGGTGATGCAGAAAAAATTAGGCTCAGTCTTACCTCAATGTACTCACGTTCTATACCTGAGGATGACATAGAAGAAATACATAGGAATTACCTTCGTGTTGATAAAAAGGGTGCTAACACAATACAAACGTGGTACCCATCTATTTGGGGCAAAAAATCAGAAAAGATATTTAGAACCACACGTCCAACCTTGGAAGCTGAGAAAAAAAACATGGATGTACAGATCAGCAGGGATAATCCTGAAATTCGATTTGATACCCTTTTTCCAGAATTTGCCAATGAATATGGCAATCAATATCGTGTGGCAAATGTTGTCAGGTTACAAGACTGGGGTTATGCAGATCAGATAACGACAGTTTTTCCGTGCGATTATAGAAACCCCATTTTTCCCAAATTCAGATTCAGAATGGAACCACTTCTACCGACTACCGAAGGGTTGGTTATTTTCCCTAAATATAGGGATTCTTCCGAGCAATGGGACTTAGTTGATGGAACCACTGCATTTAATCAATGGCTTAATGGCAAACAAGCGTCTGCTACCCTTTCTGATGCAGGTAGCGCAACACAGCAGATAATTGAGACCTTGGGAGGCAGTGCAGGGGTCAGCTGCATAGCCCATAAGGGTGTTATTGAGTTGCTCAATGAAATATCAAGAAGGTCCATTACCAAAACCGCCCATTATAAAGAATTTGAGAACAAGATTGGTAATGCAATCGGTAACAAGAATTGGAAAAAGAGAATTTTTGAGAATTTGGTGGAACGAAAGGTTGTTGAGCTCGGATTAGAACTAAAATGTAGTAAGTGCAGCAAGTGGAGTTGGTATTCAATTACGCAGCTTGATTACTTATTAACCTGTAGTTTCTGCTTAAAGCAATTTGATTTTCCTATCACTAATCCCATAGGTGGCAAACATGCCAGATGGGCTTATCGCCTAATGGGACCGTTTGCTCTGCCTGACTACGCTGGAGGAGGGTATGCAGCAGCCTTGGGAATTCTTTTCTTTGCAAGCATTATAGGCAGAACAGGTGGATCAAAGGTGGCTTGGTCGTCTGGTCAAGAGTTGACGTTACCCATGGGTGAGAAAGTAGAAGTTGATTTTATGTTATGGTATCAGCGCGAAGAGACATTAGCACTTAATTATCCTACTGAGATGGTGTTTGGCGAAACTAAAAGTTTCGGTGAGGAAGCCTTTACACCAGACGATGTTAATAAAATGAAATTATTGGCAGAAGCGTTTCCGGGCTCCACATTAGTGTTTGCTACGATGAAAGATAAGCTTTCTCAGAAGGAAATTAACCGTATCAGAAAATTAGCACAATGGGGACGAAGGTATGATAAGGACAGAAAGCAGACGCGTGCCCCGGTGATAGTGCTTACAGGCACAGAATTGTTCGCGGAAATGTCTTTAGAAGAATCATGGAAGGAAAAAGGAGGGAAACACAAAAACTTCATAGGTTCGGGATGGGTAAGAACTGAGAATCTAAGGGTCTTTGCTAATCTCACACAACAACTATATTTGGGAATGCCATCGTATGACTCGGTTATAATGAAAAAAATGCGAGAACGTGAAGCAAAGAGAAAAAGGTTAACACAGTCAAAAACCTAAAACAGTTGCTGATAAGATGTTGGTCCTCGAGAAGGAAAGTAAAAACTTACTGCGAGGACGTGTAGAATTATGAAGCGTTATCCTGAATATAAAGAGAATGGTGATAGTTTGAAGGGGGCGGTATGAGTTCATGGCGTAACATAACTGTTGGTAATTTGGGAGAGGTCGTCACGGGATATACTCCACCAACAAAGAACGCGGAGTACTTTGGTGATGTCTATCCCTTTATTACCCCGACGGACATAACTATAGATTCTCGCACCGTTCAAACTGAACGCTTTTTGTCCCAGGAAGGCTATGAATATAATAAAAATCGCTTGCTTCCTCCAAATGCTGTTTGTGTTACCTGTATTGCAAGCATCGGCAAGATTTGCATGACAACCGTTCCCAGTGTGACGAATCAACAAATAAACAGTATTGTGGTGAATGAAAACAAACACAATCCATATTTTGTCTATTATCTCCTTATAACCAAAACAGATGTCCTTCATAGTGTAGCGAATAAAGCAACAACTCCTATTGTAAATAAATCAACTTTTGCAAGTATCAATGTTTGTGTGCCTCCACTTCAAACACAAACCCAAATCGCCACCTTCCTCGACCGCAAAACCGAACAAATCGACGAACTCATCCGCATCAAAGAACGACAGATAGAACTGCTGCAGGAACAACGCACTACACTGATAAATAAGGCTGTGACAAAGGGACTTGACCCGAATGTGGGAATGAAACCGTCGGATGTGGAATGGATTGGCGAGATACCAGCACATTGGAAAATAGAGAAAATAAAACACGTTGCAACTCTTGTAAGTGAAAAATCTACTCCTGAGACAGATGCCATAAAAATTTCACCTGAAAATGTTGAATCGGAAACCGGCAAAGTCCTCGATTTTTATAGTTCTTACGATGCAGTTGGTGTGAAATTTCAAGATGGGGATGTGCTATTTAACAAAATTCGTGTCTATCTTAGCAAAGTAGTCTTTGCAAAATGTGATGGGTACTCTCTTGGTGAAATGATAGTCATAAGACCTACTTTACAATGTATGAATAAATATCTTTTCTATTTGATGCTATCCAATTGCTTCATTGAATACTGCGATTCTATATCTTACGGGGCAAAAATGCCGCGAACGGCTGTTGATGATATTCTGAATACAAAAATCCCTATACCTTTAGATCAGGAGAAACTCCAAATCGCTAACTTCCTTGACGACAAAACCGAGCAGATTGACGAACTGATAGCCGCAGAGCAGCGAAAGATTGAACGCCTCAAAGAATACCGTCAATCCCTCATCTCCGAAGCAGTGACCGGCAAGATAGATGTCCGAAACGAAGTTTAGCCCCTATTTTTTTCATTCGGCGTGCGATACAGGGGTACTCAATTGTCCGTTTTTTCTGTTGTCCTTTTCGCAGGTGTTAATACTTAATATATGTTATGTATTTTCAAAAAACCCTGAAAAATTCGCAGCCTATCGCAGCCTGTCGCAGCATTTCGCTATATAACGTTGATTTTTTGGTGTTTCTATGTTATACTTTTCAAGACCCAAAGGAGTTAGAAACAATGGCACAGACAACAGCCGAATTTCTCATCGAACAAGGCAAAGCGGAAGGCATCGAACAAGGTAAAGCGGAAGGTAAAGTGGAAGGTAAAGTGGAAGGTAAAGTGGAAGGTATACAGGACGCAGTCCTCAAACTCCTGCAGCTCCAATTTCAGAACGTGCCGGAAACGCTTTCACGTGAAATCCGCAACATCCACAACCTAACACGCCTCGACACACTCTTAGAACAAGCCATGACCGCGCAAAGTTTAGAGGAAATAGATACGCATTCCTCCTTGAAGTCGACCTGAAGCAATTGATAGGATGATAACTCGGAGTTACGGGACCCTATGATGCAGCAGCAACCTTCATCTGCTTAACAAGGTTTAGACCATGCCGACGTATACAGAACAAAGATTTGAAGATCACATCGAAGCACATCTGAATCAGTCGGGCTACCGGTCATTACAATCTCCCCATTATAATAAACCCCTCTGCCTGATACCCAATGAGACGCTACGGTTTATTCAGATGACGCAACTCGAAGCCTATCAGAAACTGGAACGTCAGTACAAGGAAGACACACCGCAGAAACTCATGCTTCGTATCAGCAATCAGGTTAAGAGTCGAGGCGTGCTGGACGTGCTACGGAAAGGCATTAAGGATCGCGGATGCGCCTTTGATTTGACCTACTTCCGTCCGTCGAGCGGCATGAACCCCAAGCACAAAGAACTCTACGATCAGAACCGATTTACTCTGGTTCGGCAACTACATTATTCAGAGAAGAACGAGAAATCGCTGGATATGGTGCTGTTTCTCAACGGTCTGCCACTGGTGACGATGGAGCTCAAGAACAGCCTCACCGGGCAGGTCTTCACGGATGCGGAGAAGCAGTACTGTACGTCCCGGGATACGAGGGAACCCTTGTTCCGATTCAAGCGGTGTCTGGTTCACTTTGCCGTGGGCAACGAGAAAATTTCCATGACAACGCACTTGCTGGGAGGCAAGACACGCTTCTTTCCGTTTAACAAGGGTATCGAAAACCCTGTGAACCCGGACAGTCACAAAACCGCTTACCTCTGGGAGGACATCCTACACCCCGATAACCTGATGGCGTTAATCAACAACTTTATCCATGAGCAGGAAACTGTAGAAAAGGTCTACGACGACAAGATTAGTGCGGTGAGAGATGAAAAATCCCGTGTCCTCGTTTTCCCGCGATACCATCAACTTGATGTGATTCATCAATTGGAGAAGGCTATCAAGAAAGAGGGAGTTGGAAATAACTACCTTATCCAACACACTACAGGGAGCGGGAAGTCGAACTCCATCGCATGGTTGGCGCACCTGCTGACGCATCTGTACCGTTCCGAGACCCATACCAATCGGATTTTCGATTCCATCATCGTTGTGACAGATCGACTGATACTTGACAAGCAGCTTCAGGACACAATTAAGCAGGTAGGACAGGTTGAAGGTGTGGTTCATGCTGTTGACAAGAATTCAGTGCAACTCAGGGGTTTCCTTGAATCTGGCAAAGACATCATCATCTCGACGATTCAGAAATTTAGCGTGATTGCCGAACAGATCGGCAAACTCAAAAGCAAGAAATTTGCTGTGATTATCGACGAAGCACACTCCTCACAGAGCGGTGAAGCAGCAAAAAACCTCAGAGTTTCGCTTTCAAAAGGGATTGAGGAAGACATAGATGATGATGACCCCGATCAGGTAGAATCAGATATAGATACTAAAATCCTTCAACAGATGGAACAGCGCAGGATGCAGGATCATATCTCCTACTTCGGTTTCAGCGGCACACCGAAAAACAAGACCTTAGAACTGTTCGGACGGAAAAACGAAGAAGGTATATTTACCCCATTCGACACCTATTCAATGCGCCAGAGCATCAGCGAAGGCTTCACACTGGACGTGCTGCAGAACTACACCACCTTTAAGCGATATTTTGAACTCGTCAAGAGTGTGCCGGAGGATAAAGAGTACGAGAAGGCGCGGACACTCCGGACACTAACCAACTACGTTGACCTGCAACCCCACAGCATTGAGACTAAGACCCGGATTATGCTGGAACACTTCACCGCCCGCACCGAAAAGACAATTGGCGGGAAGGGACGCGCAATGCTGGTTACATCGTCCCGACTGCACTGCGTCAGATACAAGCAGGAATTCGACAGACAGATGAAAGAAATGGGGCTGCCCTACGGCTGTCTGGTGGCGTTTAGCGACACCGTGCACGACACCGACAACGGGCAGGACTACACGGAAAACGGGATGAATGCGTTACCACCAAGCACCTCAATTGCCGATAGCTTCAAGGAGCCGCAGTATCGGATTCTAATTGTCGCCAACAAGTTCCAGACAGGTTTCGATGAGCCGATGCTACACACGATGTACGTTGATAAGCGGTTAGATGGACTACAATGTGTTCAGACCTTGAGCCGTCTGAACCGTGTCGCTACCGGTAAGACGGATACGCTGGTACTCGATTTCGTGAATGAACCTGACCAGATACAAGCCGCATTCCAACAATACTATCAGACCGCGACGCTTCCAGAGGAAACCGACCCGAATCGGTTGTATGACCTACAAAGCCAACTGGAGGGTTTTGACCTCTACAATGAGGAGACTCTCAACGAATTCTGTGAAGTCTTTTATGATGCTGATAAACCTGACGAACTTCTACAAGGCGTTCTTGATGAGGTCGTCGAGAGGTGGGCAGCACTCGAAAGAGATGACAGGGAGGGATTTCGTTCTAACTTACAAGGTTACATTCGCTGCTACGGATACATCTCACAACTTATTACCTTCACCGATGTAGCCTTGGAAAAGTTGTATATCTTTGGGCACAGTCTCAACAAGAAGTTGCCGAAACGGGAACACTCCGACCTGCAAGGTCTTATCGAGTCTGTGAACTTGGATTCGTTTCGCATACAGAAAATGCATGACAGTCTACAACTGCTCCTTGAAGCGCAGGATAGTGAGGTCGCGGGAATTGGCAGCGATGTCGCCCCCCGCACGGAGCCTGAGCAGGATTTCCTCTCCAATATCATTAACGCCCTGAACGATGCCTATCAGACAGATTTCACACCGGAAGATAAGGTTGACGTTGAGACTATTTACCGAAAGGTTTGTCAGCACGAAGAGCTCCGAAAAGTGATCAAGGCAGATAATACGGAGACTAACAAAATACGTAAGTTTGATGATGTGATTGATGAGATTTTATTGAGTTTCGTCAATAGTAAGTTGGAACTCTACAAGAAATTATCAAAATTAACGAATCCGGAAGTCAACGCAGATCTCAAGCGTCAACTCTATCAAGTCTATCGTGAGCAATCGTCCGCCGCCTCCCAATTACGAGATTGAAACCCATAATTAGCAATCAGCAATCAGTTATCAGTTGTCCCTACTTGGTTGTCAGTTAACAGCGACTTGTAATCGGCTTTCTTATCATGGAAATCCCATAAATCACAGTTCGGACTTCAGCAGCGTGAACGGCGCGCGACTGACAACCATTTCCGCTTGACTGTTTTTGTCAAAGGCGTTATGATTACTTCATTAGTACATATAATGAAAAAGGAGAGCTCTTATGCAAGAACTCCAAGAATTAATTACGCAGCAACCCTATAGGCATCTCATCACACCCAAAAGGGTGTTGATGGTGATCCTCGGCATTATCATCCTCGCGTGTTTGGCGACAAGTTTTTATACGGTTGAGGCAGACGAGATCGCTGTTGTGCTGATGTTCGGGAAGTCTGTCCGGCAAGCCGAACCCGGGCTCCACTTCAAATTGCCGCTCGGCATTGAGAGAGCCATTAACGTGCCTGTCCGCAAAGTCTTTAAAGAGGAGTTCGGTTTTCGGACGCTCAGAGCGGGCGTGCGTACGCAGTATGACACCCGCGATTTCGCAGAGGAATCCCTGATGCTGAGCGGCGACCTGAGTATCGCCGATGTCGAATGGGTCGTGCAGTATAAGATTAAAGACCCCAAAAATTTCCTGTTTTCTGTCCGGAATCCGCAGCAGACTTTGCGCGACCTCTCAGAATCCGTGATGAGCCGAATCGTCGGCGACCGGACTGTGACTGAAGTGTTAACTGTCGGTCGTATCGAAATCGCCGCAGAAGTTGAACAACATCTACAGCAACTTCTCGATCTCTATCAGACGGGTTTAGATGTAGCGACGGTGACCTTACAAGATGTCAATCCACCTGAAACGGTGAAAGCAGCGTTTAACGCCGTTAACGAGGCGAAGCAGGAGAAGGAGCGTTTGATCAACGAAGCCTGGCGCGATTACAACCAATCTGTCCCGAAAGCGAAAGGGTTGGCGGCGCAACAGATTTCGGAGGCACAGGGTTACGCACTCAAACGCGTCAACGAAGCGCAAGGCGATGCGGATCGGTTCAAGGCGATTCGATCAGAGTATCAAAAGGCGAAAGAGGTCACCCGCCGCCGCCTCTATCTTGAAGCGATGCAAGAAGTTTTGCCACTCGTCAAGGAGATTTATATTATTGACGGTAAAACCAACTCACCTATCCCACTTCTGCAACTCAATGAATAAAAACCGTAAGGTAAAAATTGGAAGTCGGTGAAGACGGGTCGTCATTTTTCAAACCCGCCTAACCCAACCGCAAGGAAAATTAAAAACATGAAATCGAAAAAGATGCTTATACCGGTGATCATCATCGTAATTTTAGCACTCCCTGTTGCTGCTGGGATGTTCTATACTGTCTATGAAGGGGAGCAGGTGGTTATTACCGAATTCGGTCGTCCCGTCGGGCAGCCGATCATCACCGCTGGGCTGAAAATAAAAACCCCATTTATTCAACAGGTACATCGTTTTGAGAAACGTGTACTTGAATGGGATGGGTCTCCGAACCAGATTCCGACAAAGGACAAGCGGTTTATCTGGCTTGATACGACAGCGCGGTGGCGCATTAAAGATGCTCTCAAATTCTATCAAGCACTCGGCACAGAACAGTTTGCACAGTCCCGTTTGGATGACATCATTGATTCCGCAGCGCGGGATTTAGTGACAGCCCAACTCTTGATTGAAGTCGTGCGGGATTCAAATCGCGTCTTAACCCTCGATCTGGAAGTACTCGAAGGAGAAGAGGGGCAATCTGGTGAACCTCTGGAAGAGATTCAGGTCGGCAGGGAACGGATTACACGCATGATCCTTGAGAAGGTTCAAGAGACCGTGCCACAATACGGCATTGAACTCGTCGATGTTCAGATAAAACGGATCAACTATGTAGACGAAGTCCGAAAGAAAGTCTTTGACCAAATGATTTCGGAGCGGCAACGTATCTCTGAGAAATATAAATCGGAAGGCGAAGGCGAAGCTGCGGACATCAGCGGGCAGAAACAGAAAGAGTTGCAGCGGATCCAATCTGAAGCCTATAAGCAAGCGGAGCAGATTAAAGGCGATGCGGATGCACAGGCTATCCAGATTTACGCCGAAGCACACGGTCAAGACCCAGAGTTTTTCGCCTTTATTCAGACCTTAGAGACGTACCGAAAAACAACAGGTGAGCGCACAAAACTCATCTTGACAACCGATAGCGATCTCTATGGGTATCTGAAAAGTAGCAATTTGTTTGGGCGTTGAAGGGCATCGCGAGCGCGGGGAAACACTCGAACAAAAACACTCGCTTCTATAGCAGGATAAAATGTGGACAGAACTGTAACCTCTTTAAATCGGAAAAATACGTGTAAGGAGATTCGCTTATGTTGTCTCGTTTGTTCGCGTGGATGTCTATTTTGAATCTCGTTTTCGGTGTAATGGCGGTTGATGCCGCTAAAATTGCCGTTGTTGATTTTGCTGACCAGTGGACGAAGGTTGATGCACTCCGGCAGACACTCGACGAATTCAAAGTTGAATACGATGACCTGACCAAGGAACTTGAAAATGGGAAACTTCCTTTCAAGGCGGAAAATAGAGTCTTCTTGATCGGAAGCATGACAACCAACAATGCTGGACTTCACCAAAACCTCGACAAGAATGCAGAAGTGATTCAGGATTTCGTCAAAAACGGAGGGCTCGTCTGGGAACCGACCCAAGCAGATCAGAACGAAGCGAATGTAGATTGGTTGCCGCCTGAATTAAGTTGTGTTCGGAGCGACCGTGATAGCCCAGATTTTGAAATCTTGGAAGCCAAGCACTCCCTCTTTAACGAACCCAACCGTATGACCGAGCAAACGTTCAAAAACTGGGGACATCAAGGCTGGCCAACCGTCTGGGAAGTCATCTCTTCTCAAAAGGGGTTTGACGTATTGATGGAAAGTTTGGGACAACCCGTCATTATGGAAGCAGAATTCGGGAAAGGTAAGTTCCTGATGATGGCGATCGCGCCTGATAAATACTATATCGCTGGGAACGATGACCATACAAAAGACATGGCAAAACTTTTCATGGAGAATTTGCTAAACCATGTTGAGGAATTCGCCGCTGTTGAAGCAGAGGGTAAACTCGCAACGCAATGGGCGCATCTGAAAATGTGACAGTCGCTCTGTGAGGAAGAAGGGAAGGATATCTGGTTGTTCGGCTTAACTGACAACTGAGTACTGAAAGATTTTTCATGCCTCGCAGTGAGAGAAAATCGTACTGACAACTATTATCCGTGAAACGTCAACGCTCCCCTCTTAGTTTAAAAGCGGTTTGCATCGGGCTGCTGTTGATACCCGTAAATGCAATGTGGCAGATGATGGGGCTACGCTGGGACATCGCGCACATGTCGATGATCTCCCTGCTCTATAACACCATCACGCTGCTGTTCGTACTGACGATTGTAAATCGGTTCACGAAAAAAGTCTCACCCCAATTTTCCCTTTCCACTGCCGAACTCCTGACGATCTATGTCATGTTGTGCCTCTCGACAGCTATCGGTGGGCACATGTGTGTGCAGATCCTCCTTCCTATTATCAGTTATGCCTTTACATACGCAACACCGGAGAACGATTGGCAATCCCTATTTTGGCACTATATCCCGTCGTGGACATCGGTTACCGATAAACGCGGACTGTCAAATTTCTTTGATGGCGGTTCCACATTTTATCCGCACTTTGAAGCGTGGCGCACGCCGTTGTTATGGTGGGGACTCTTTCTCGCTGCGCTGTTCTCGGTGATGCTAAGTATCAACTTCATCTTCCGAAGGCAGTGGACAGAGAACGAAAAATTGAGTTATCCACTGATCCAATTGCCACTTGCGATGGCGAATCCGAGAAGCGGATTTTTCCGCAGTAAGGCGATGTGGATCGGGTTTGGCGTTGCCGCGAGTATTGATCTCCTCAACGGGATTAATTATCTGTTTCCGCAGGTGCCGCGGCTCAGTGGGATCCGTGCCTACGACATCGCCGATTTCTTTACCGTCCGTCCATGGAACGCGATTACGTGGTTCCCGATCGGCATTTATCCATTTGCGGTTGGCCTGGCGTTTTTCATGCCGTTAGAGTTGTCATTTTCCTGTTGGTTCTTTTATCTCTATTGGCAAGCACTCCGTGTATTGGGCAGCGCAGTCGGTTTGTCGGCACCGTTTCCGTATGCGGAGGAGCAATCTTTCGGAGCGTATCTCGGCATCGGCATCGTTGCCGTATGGAGCGCGCGTCGATACCTAACGCAAGTTTTCCGCAGGCTGTTTGGCGCGCAGTCTACACTCACTGATAGCGATGAACCCATCTCATACCGTGCAGCGGTGGTATGGATGCTGTTGAGCATCGTGTTTCTGGTCGCGTTCTGCTATAAGATGGGGATGTCGTTGTGGGTGATCGCCTCCTTCTTCGGGTTGTTCTTCGGATTGGCGACGGGGATTACGCGGATGCGCGCTGAACTCGGTTCACCCGTTCACGATCAGCATTATGCCGGTCCCGATAGGATGATGTATTCGGTATTCGGTGCAAAACGACTCGGGGCAAGCAATCTGACAGGGTTGGCGTATCTCTACTTTTTCAATCGCGCGTACGATTGTCTGTTGATGCCGCACCATCTTGAAGGTCTGAAAATAGCGGAACGCGCCAACATCGAAAACAAAACTTTCGCGAAGGCTGTGATTATCGCGATCGGTGTCAGCATCGTCGCGACAATCTGGGCATATTTGCATGTCTCCTATCAGGATGGTGTCTATACAGCGTGGGCAGGCAGAGAGACCTTCAGTCGGCTCGGTAGAAGGCTCGTCCAACCCGCGGGCCCCGATACAGCCGTGCTTGGTGCAATCAGTGTCGGAACTGTTGTCGCGATGCTCTTCACTTTTATACGCGGTAGATGGATGTGGTTGCCGTTCCATTCGGCGGGCTATGCCGTTACGAGCACCTTCACGATGAATTTTTTCTGGTTTTCGATCTTCCTGAGTTTCCTGCTAAAGTGGCTGATTAGCAAGCATAGCGGCATCGGCGGTTTTCGGAAGGCGGCACCCTTCTTTCTCGGTCTCGTGTTGGGTGAATTCGTCGTGACAACCTTCTGGGGCACAGCGGCGATTCTATTCCGAGTCGAGACCTACATTACGATTAATTTGTAGAGATTGGTTGTCAGTACGGTTTTCTCTCACTGCGCGGCATGAAAAATCTAATCTACCTCCCATTCATTCAAACCAACGGGTACAGGTTCGGGACGTTCCGTCGTGCTTTCGATGACAACGTGTTCGCCGGTTTCCGAAGATTTGTCGAAGGCGCACATCACCTCAAGCACGTGATATGCCAACGCACCGTTTGCACGATGCGTCCGTCCTGAACGGATTGCCGATGCCATATCAATGGCACCAATCATCCGAGCGTTGTTCGGGAAAGCGAGTTCCTGCTCTTCCCAATCGCCGCCTGCCGGACAGACATTTACAGGGCCGCCAAATCCGTTTGGATCCGGGACCGTCATTGAACCCGTCTCACCGTAGATTTCGATGCAAGGGAGACTGTGCCGCCACATATCGAAACTCATAATCATTGTGATAATCGTACCGTTCTGAAACTCAAGCGTCCCCGTGAGGTGGGTCGTGATTTTGACGGGAATCCGTAAGCCGTTTAGTGCTTCGCTCGTCGCGATGCGTTCCTCAAATGCATTTGTGGTAATCGCCGCGACGCGTTTAACGGGACCGAGGATATTCACGAGTGCCGTCACATAGTAAGGTCCCATATCCAGCATCGGGCCGCCGCCGATGTCGTAAAAAAAGGCGGGATTCGGATGCCAACCTTCGGGACCATGACCGCACATAAACGCCGTGCCAGCGATCGGTCTACCAATCTTGCCTGAATCCAATACCTGCCGCGAGGTCTGGATGCCTGCACCGAGAAAGGTGTCTGGGGCACAACCGACCTGAAGTCCTTTTTCAGCGGCGGTTTCAATGAGTTTTTTGCCGCTTTCGGTATCCACGCCGAGCGGTTTTTCGCTGTAGACATGTTTGCCTGCTTCCAAAACTTGGAGTCCGACATCCACGTGTGCCCTCGGAATCGTGAGGTTCACAACGAGTTCAATTGCATCGTCTGCGAGTAATTGGTCAACAGTACATGCCTTACAGTTATATCTCTCGGCTTGCGCCTGTGCCGCTTCTATTCGGAGGTCAGCACACGCTTCGATTTCTAAGATGTCGGTTTTCCGTGCCCCTTCAAAATAAGCACTGCTAATGGTTCCACAACCAATAATTCCAATTTTCATGTTTGATTTTACCTTTCCGGTGTTTATCTACGAGGTGATGAATTAAATCTGTGTGTATTATATCAGTTATAGAGGATGTTGGCAAGATTTTATAGTAGTTGTCAGTACGGTTTTCTACGAAAACCTTTCAGTTATTAGTTATCAGGACTCAGGACTCGGTTAAGAGGCCCGGTAGGGGCGGTTTCATGAAGTTTAATTATTTAAATCGGTAATTCCGATTTTCCCCAGGCCCGGTAGGGGCGTGTTTTGCGGCGTACCATAAGCGTCAATTTAAGGAGAAAAACCGCCTCGGACCCAGGTCCGGTAGGTTCGGAATGTAATACAAGGAATGGATTTAGTCTATTCCCAGACTAAATCCCCTAACCGAACCGGATACTACGCGGAAACCTTGAAGATCTCAAAGCCCTCTTCAGTCCCGTAGGGACGCAATGTTTATAGAAACGCGTTTCCCTCGTTTCCTCAGCCCTGTAAGGGCGGCATGTTTATATCATTTATGCTAAAATGCCATCAAAAAATCACTAAATTGACACCTATGGTGCGTGTTTTGCGGCGTACTCGCCCAAATGCGACCTGCATTCTAACCGCACCGGATCTGTAAAAGAAGATATGAAATCGGATAATTTCTTAAAACTAAATGATCCTGCGCTAATAAAAATGATTGACACAAACAGGATGTGTTGCTATCATAATAATGAGGATTTGAGGCAGATGGACACCGTTGCAACGGCGCATCGGTTGACAGAAAATTGGCATTCGCAATATGGGTTCAAAGCAACGCCCTACGGCACTTCGCAATGGAGAAAATAGCATGGGAAACCGGATTGAAATCGGGAATCTCAAAATAGATGAAGGTTTGTACGCACTCGTAAGAGATGAGATTGCTCCCGGCACGGGGGTAGAAACAGAAGCATTCTGGAGAGCACTTGGCGACATCGTTGCGGCATTCGCACCAGAGAACAAATCGCTTTTGGAGAAACGAGATACGCTCCAGCAACAGATCGACGCATGGCATCTGGCGCGCAGAGATGAACCGCTGGACAGCCAGGCGTATTCGGCGTTCCTTACTGAAATCGGTTATCTACTCCCGGAAGGTCGGGATTTTACTGTGATTACCGAGGATGTTGACTTGGAGATTTCACTCATCTCAGGTCCGCAACTTGTGGTACCGACCGATAACGCGCGCTATGCACTCAATGCCGCGAACGCGCGCTGGGGAAGTCTCTACGATGCACTCTACGGCACCGATGTGATTGATGAGTCGGACGGTGCTACGCGGAGTGCTACCTATAACCCGATCCGAGGGGCGAAAGTCATCGCGTACACCGAACAGTTTTTAGATGAAATGACAGGGCTTGAAGCCGGGAGTTTCTCTGACGTTACAGAATTTTCCCTTAAAGCTGTTCATGGCGATCAACAGTTACGCGCAACACTCAAGGACGGGAGTGAAGTCGGTTTAGCGGATCCAAGCAAATTTGTAGGGTTTACCCAAAACAACGCTGGACTCAGCGCGATTCTGCTCCAAAATCACGGGCTGCACATTGAAATACAGATAGACAACGAGCATCCGGTTGGGAAGGCACACCCTGCCGGTGTGTTTGATGTTATCCTTGAGTCCGCAATCACGACAATTCAGGATTGCGAAGATTCTGTTGCTGCAGTAGACGCGGCAGACAAGGTCCGCGTCTATAGCAACTGGAACGGTATCATGAAGGGAACGCTGGAGACGACTTTCGAGAAAAATGGCGAAATGCTGACCCGCCGCCTCGCACCCGATAAGACGTTTACCGCTCCCGATGGAAGTACCTTGACATTACCCGGCAGAAGTCTACTTCTTATTCGGAATGTTGGACTCCACATGTACACCGATGCCGTCATAACAGCAGAGGGTGAGGAAATTCCAGAAGGTATCCTTGATGCCATGGTAACGAGCTTCGCTGCAATGCATGATCTAAAAGGCGACGGTCCCCTCACCAATAGCAAAACGGGGAGTATCTATATCGTCAAGCCGAAGTTCCATGGCCCCGAAGAAGTCGATATGACGATTCGGTTGTTTGAGTGGATCGAGTCCGCTCTTGGACTGCCGACGAATACGATTAAAATCGGGATTATGGATGAGGAACGGCGGACAACCGTCAATCTCAAAGAAGCGATCCGCGTCGCGCAGGAACGACTCGTCTTTATTAACACTGGCTTTTTGGATAGAACCGGCGATGAAATCCATACCAGTATGGAGGCGGGCGCGATGATTCCGAAAATGGACATTCGCAACGAACCCTGGATGCTCGCTTATGAGGATTGGAACGTTGATATCGGAATTGAGACCGCCTTGCTCGGAACCGCACAGATTGGAAAAGGGATGTGGACGAAACCTGACCAGATGGCAGAGATGGTCGAAACGAAGGTGAATCATCCGCTGGCGGGTGCAACAACGGCGTGGGTGCCATCGCCAACGGCTGCAACGCTGCACGCGATGCACTACCACCGCGTTGATGTTGGAAACTGGATAAAAGAGTTGGCGGCGAGGCAGCGCGCGAGTTTGGCGGATCTGTTAACACCACCCCTCTTGAAGGCGCGCCCGTTAAAATCCGATGAGATTCAGCGTGAGTTGGACAACAACGCACAAGGCATCTTAGGTTATGTCGTCCGCTGGGTAGACCAAGGGATTGGCTGCTCCAAGATACCCGATATTAACAATGTCGGCTTGATGGAGGATCGGGCGACCCTGCGGATTTCGAGTCAACATATCGCAAATTGGCTACACCACCAGATCGTCACGGAGGCGCAGGTGACCGAGACATTCCAGCGGATGGCACAGATCGTTGACGAACAGAACGCCGGTGATCCAAACTATCGAAACATGGCACCCAATTATGACCAGAGTGTGGCGTTTCAGGCGGCGTTAGACTTGGTGTTTAAGGGATGCGAACTGCCGAATGGCTATACAGAGTTTGTCTTACATCCACGTCGACGAGAGGTTAAAGCAGGAAGTTAATGAAACGGATTGCTACAAGAGGGAAGCGTGGAAGGGTGGAAAATCTGTCCTTCCATGCTTCCCTTTTCTTTTTTTACCCATTGAGGCGATAAAATTTAATAGCGTTATCACGGAAAAGGTTGCCTAATGCCTCGGATGAGCAGCCTGATACTGCATCCTGCAATGTCTGCACCCAGTGTGGATAATCACTGGCTTGTGTGGAGACGGGCCAATCACTGCCGTATATAACACGCTCAAAACCGAAACAGCTGATGACGTGTTCAATATACGGTTGTAAGTCGGCAGGGGTCCACCCCTCAAGGTTTGCCTCTGTTACCAAGCCAGATATTTTACAGTGGACGTTTGGAAACGACGCAAGCACCTGGATCTCCTCTTTCCACGGGTCAAAAAGTTGGTGCTTGATGTCCGGTTTGCCGATATGATCCAAAATGAATCGGACATGCGGGCACTGTTCGACAAGCCGAATCGCATTGGCGAGTTGTGGGTGGAAGATACAGATGTCAAAACTCAAATCGTAGTGAGAAAGCGTCTTGACACCGCTCACAAAATTCGGTTGGACACAGAAGTCTATGCTTTCGGATTGGATGAGGCGGCGGATCCCTTTGACAAGCGGATTCGCTGCCAATTTTTCGATGAATGGGGCAACTTGTTCACCTTCTTCGAGCGGTGCCCACGCAACGATCCCTTGAATCCGGGGTTCTACCGCCGCGAGCGAGGTGACCCACGCTGTCTCTTTCAAGCCGTCATCCGGGTGTGTATCACATTGGACAAAGACGATGGATTCGATTTCTAACGCACCGTACGCTGCGATGTAATCTTTTAGGAGGTAAGGTCTGTTTAAGGGAGGGACTTCCGAAAGCCACGGATAGCGCAACTGTTCCGGGTGCCAGAGATGAACGTGTGTGTCAACGATCGGGAATTTTTCCATTGAGGTCCTCCTATTTTGTATCGGGTTTGCCTCTATTTTAGTCCGTCTTTTGAGGTTTGTCAATATTTTCTTTTACGGTTAGTATACACGCTAATCAAAACGAATGGAACTGAGTACTAATGGCTGACAGTTGATTGCTATTTAGCAAAAAGTTTTGGCAAAAAGACGTGAGATGTGATAAACTGATAGATATTCCAAACAGAGGAGTAAAATATGTCGAAAAAGTCTCGAATTGTTATGGTGGCAGGGAGCGCGAGTCATGGCAGCGGTTCGCATGAGCATCCCGCTGGATGCGCACTTTTCGCGGATCTATTGAACAAACATGTTGAAGGTGTGGAAGCCGTGGTCTCTCAGGGCTGGCCCGAGGATCCGGCAACTTTCGCTGATACAGATGCAATCATTGTTTATTCTGATGGTGGTGCCCGACACCTTAGCATTCCGCACCTTGAACAGATCTCTGAACTGATAGATCAAGGCGTTGGACTTGCGATGTTGCATTATGCAGTCGAAGTGCCGAAAGGTGAACCCGGAGATCGTTTCTTGGACTGGATCGGCGGTTACTTTGAAACACATCTTTCGGTCAACCCGTATTGGACAGCAACATTTACCGGATTTCCTGAACACCCGATAACGCAAGGGTTGGAACCGTTCTCACTCGAAGACGAGTGGTATTATCACATGCGTTTCCGTGAGAATATGCAGGGTGTGACACCGCTATTGAGCGCAATCGCACCTGAATCAACACTTGAAAGACCCGACGGACCCCATAGCGGGAACCCGCACGTCCGCGCATCCGTTGCGAATGGTGAACCGCAGCACTTAGGATGGTGTGTAGAGCGTCCAGATGGTGGGCGCGGGTTCGGGTTTACTGGTGGGCATCTCCACAGCAATTGGGCAGATGACCAGATCCGTAAACTCATTCTCAACGCAATCGTATGGACAGCCAAGTTAGAAATCCCTGAAGGCGGTATCTCGACACCGACACCGACGGAAGCGGAATTGGACGCATATCTGTAAGTGCAGCTTCATTCAACCGCACCTACTGGCTCAGGAGACAGAACATGGATCAAGAGATACAAGATTATCTGTTTGACCTACAAGGCTATCTCATTTTGGAGAACGCCATCTCGAAAGACGATCTGGATAAGATGAACGTGTGGATCGACGCACATTGGGCTTACGTTGAACAACCTTGGGAAGAAAATACAGAGGATAAACGGATTCCACGTTGGATCGGCAATATTGAGACGCATACCTACAACATCGAGAACGGTGTGAATTTCCAGAATATCATTGAGGGCGGCGATGTTTTTCAGAAGTTAATCGACCATCCCGCGTGGATCGGGCTTGTTCGGAAATACATCCATGAAGTCAATGGGCTTTCGATCCACGAGAATTTCCTCAATGTCCGCGGCCCCGGTGGTTTCATTCATATCCACTGCGGTGGGCATGTTCCGTTGAGTTACCTGACATTCCGGCAGGAGAATACTGGCGAATGGATGGTAGGACAGATTAACGTTCTCATGGCACTCAACGACATTGGGCCGGGTGATGGCGCACCGGTACTCGTCCCAGGGAGCCATAAATGCACAGAGATACACCCGCGTTTAAAGCAGAACGGGAAAGGTATGGTCTATGACGGTGTGACCGGGAAACCGGCAGGGACAGCCTTCGCGACACAGGAAATCTATCTCAAGGCGGGCGATGTCGTCATGTTCACAGACGCGATTACGCACGGGTCGGCGGAGCGAACAAATGAGGGGTATCGCAGATCAATCGTTTATCGTTACTCTCCGAGATATGTCCGTGAACGATTCGACTATCCGCATTCAGATGAATTGTTGGCGCGGTTGACCCCAGACCAACGTAAGATTATCCAACCGATGTCAATACGCCGTCCACCACAAGTTACGTAGCAAAGGAGACATATATCATGCGAAAAGTTGATTTACAACAGCAAGCAGTTACGTTAATCAGACAACTTTCTACCGAAAGGCTCAAATCTGCTGTTGATTATCTCGTTTATCTTCAAGATGCAGAGACGCGAAATGTCTCTTCTGATCACGAAATTCCATCACAAAATCTGGGAACGGCGATCCACGAACTGTTCAAACCTTTTGGTGGAGTGGAACTTGAGATACCCCAACGGGAACCGGCACGAGAACCACCTCGCTTTGACTAAATACCAACCATGATTGTTCTTGACACTAATGTCGTCTCGGAGCTCATGCGGGACAGCCCACAACAGACTTTTTACCAAATGCGGACAATTCAAAAAATAATCGCAGCATTGCCGAACTTAAGCACCGATGAGCTGCTTCATATTGAACAGGTTATTCACGATTTATATCGGGCGCGTCATGAAACTATCATTTTTTATGACGACTATGGGGTCTGGACGGAATGGGATCAAAATTCAGTAGCAGCAGAGGTTTTTGATTTGCTTGATAAAACGGAAAACTGACGGAATATGGGAAAACCGAAAAAAACACTCTGGGGTGGACGTTTTAGCACAAACCTCACCACAGAGACTATAGCCTTCACACACTCCATTGAAGCCGACACACGCCTCATCGGATACGATATTTGGGGGAGCCAAGCGCACGCGATTATGCTCGCTCGGCAAAAAATCATCTCCGATGCTGATCTACGCGAGATTTTACGGTGGCTCCACAAAGCGGAAGAGGATTTTCAAAACGGCGATTTTGTGCTTGATCCCAATAAAGAAGATGTCCACATGAACGTTGAATCGTATCTGATTGAGAACGCAGGACGCGAGTTCGGCGGTAAACTCCACACAGCGCGTTCCCGTAACGATCAGGTACTCGTAGATGCCCATCTCTACATCCGAGATGAGATTCTCAATACCCAGCGTGGACTCTCCACACTCTGCGAAGCCTTCCTGCAAATTGCGAAAGCACACGCCGACACCGTAATGCCGGGGTATACGCATACACAGCACGCGCAACCGATCAGTCTCGGTTTCTGGGCGACGGCTTATGTCAGTATGTTCTTGCGGGATCAGAAACGTCTGCAGTCTGCTTATGCACTCGCCAATATGAACCCCCTCGGCGCATGTGCCTTGGCTGGCACGACCTTCCCAATCGACCGAGAATTGACAACGAAACTACTCGGTTTTGACGCACCACACGAACACGCCCTTGACGTTATCAGCAGCCGAGATTTTATTGCCGAGGTGCTTTTTGCGTTATCGCTCGTGATGGCAAATCTCTCAAGAATCAGCGAAGAAATTGTCTACTGGACGACCTATGAATTTCGGATGGCGGTGCTTGATGATGCGTATAGTTTCGGGAGTTCCATCATGCCCCAGAAGAAGAATCCAGACATCGCCGAACTCACACGCGGGCGCACCGGACGCGTCTACGGTGCATTGCTCGACTTGTTGACGAACCTCAAGGGTTTGCCAATGGGGTATAACCGTGATTTCCAAGAGGATAAACCGCCCCTGTGGGAGGCGTTCGATGTTGTGAAGGCGTGCCTCGGTCTACTACCGGAACTCCTCAAAACGACAGATTTCCAGACAGACCGGATGGCTGAATTGGCGAATGCGAATTTCGCGACCGCAACGGAGTTGGCGAACTATCTCGTTAAAGAGCATCAGATCAGTTTCCGGGAGTGCCACGAGATTGTCGGATGGCTTGTTGGTGAGTTGGTACAGCGCGGAAAAACCTTTTCGGATTGGAAACTCACGCAGGAACTCTTGAAAGAAAAAAATATTGATATACCGATTTCGCAGTTGAAACAGGTTTTGGATGCAGAGTCAGCGATTCAGAATAATCAGAGCCTCGGCGGTACCTCTCCCGTGGAAGTTCATCGGATGATAGATAATTTTGAAGCGCAACTTGAGGCAGTTGATCTAAATATCTATAATTGCCAGACGCAAATTGGAGACGCGCATCGAGAGACGCTCCGAATCGTTGACGAAGTTTTAGAAGTGCCGGTTTAGATAATATTGTAAGCGAACGAATATAAAGCATCAATGCATACAGGTCCGTACACACTATTGCGGGATTTTGCCCAGCAGCATCCGAATACCAGATCTGCACTCAACCATTGGTATAGATTGATAAATGGAGACCCTGAGAGGGGAAATCTATTACTAAAAAATGTGAGGAGTAAATTATGGTAACTGAAGAACATCGTATATCTGACGTATCGCGAGTGGAGTTGAAGCACGACCCGCATAGCAATCCGCAGTCACTTGCGGTAGCCTTAGAAGTGTTAATTCATGCAGTTGGTGTTTGTAAAGACGACAGTATCCCGACTGTGACTGAAGACGACTACGAACACCTTGTAGTCCTGCTTGGTGACTTAACCGATGTCGTGCGTGATGACGAAAATCACATTTTCGCGCCATTGATGGAATTTGCTATCCTACTTATTGAAAAATATGACCATACACAGATGCCAGAACTGGCTGCGCATATTGAAAACTGTAGAGCACAACAGGTCCCTAACGCGAAATCCGGTCCCACTCGCTACTCGGAAGCGCAAGATCCAGAAAACACCAATACTCTTAAACACGAATAAGGAGGCGAAAATTGAAAGACAGATTAATCGTCGCATTGGATACGGATGATGGTAAAGAGATTGATTGGTTATCTGCAACACTTGCTGAGACAGTCCGTTGGTTTAAGATGGGCTTTCAGGCGTTCAGTGCGCTTGGAGTGGAAGCTTTTCCTTGGTTCAAACAGAACGGACATAAAGTCTTTGTTGATCTGAAATTCCACGATATCCCGAATACAGTCGCACGCGATGTCGGCATGATGACGAAACACGGCGCAAACATGATTAACATGCACGCCTCCGGTGGATTTGAAATGATGCAAACCGCAAGAAACAGCGCAGATGATGCCGCATACAAAGCAGATATTCCGAGACCCATTCTGCTCGGCGTGACTATTCTGACGAGCATTGATGAGACCGGATTTCAGCGAAATTTCGGTTCAGAACGGCAACTTACAAAGCAGGTTGTCTATCTGGCACAATTGGCACAAGAAGCAGGGTTAGACGGGGTCGTCGCATCGCCGTTGGAGATTGAGCCAATCCGAAAAGCGTGCGGCGATAACTTTTTGATTGTCACACCCGGAATCCGGCCGGAGTGGGCGGAGACTGGCGACCAGCGTCGAATTACCACACCAGCAGAGGCGATCCGTCGAGGCGCGGATTACATTGTCGTCGGTAGACCTATTATTGAGGCTGATGATCCATTAGAGGCTGCCGGAATGATCCTTGATGAAATGAAGGAGGCTTAAAATATGAATATTGTCTGTATCTGTTTAGATACGTTCCGCGCCGACATCATCGGTGAAGGTAAAAAGTATAGCCACGTGCAAACCCCGAACCTCGACACGCTCGCATCGGAGTCTGTCCGTTTCACACGCGCATTTGGCGAGGGGCAACCGACACTTCAGATACGCCGTGGTAACTTCACAGGAATGCGGAGTTTCCCGTGGAGATATAATTTCGATCGGCGGGGACATTGGCACCACGCACCCGGCTGGCATAAGATTCCGCCTGAACAGGACACGATTGCCGAGGTTTTGCTGGAACGTGGTTACCTCACTGCCTTGATTGCCGATACGTATCACATGTTCAAACCGACGATGAATTTCTCGCGCGGATTT
Source organism: Candidatus Poribacteria bacterium (assembly GCA_026706025.1). NCBI lineage: Bacteria > Candidatus Poribacteria > Candidatus Poribacteria bacterium. The sequence continues at coordinate 116,462 of JAPOZO010000050.1, read as the reverse complement.
GCACATTTCGATTTCATCCGCGGACAGGAATCCGATAACTGGCACAGCGGTGATCCGAGGTTGATTGAGGAACAACTCCGAAAACATGTCCGTGAACCGCTCAACTGGCGACGACATGCCGGGCTCGTTAACTATCTATTGTCGCAACGCCACCGGCAATCAGAAGATGACTATAGTTGCGCGCGCGTCTTCCGTGCTGCATCGGATTGGCTTGAAGATAATCACACTGTCGGTCCCTTCTTCTTATGGGTGGATAGTTTCGATCCGCATGAACCCTGGGATCCCCCGAAGTCCTACGCAGATATCTATTTCCCAGACTATTCCGGTAAAGATTTCATCACACCGGGCGGCGCAAACGAAGGCGACGGTCCTACGGAAGATGAACTGCGCCGCATTGAGGCACTCTACCTCGGAGAGGTTACCTTTGTCGATAAATGGGTCGGTGTGCTGCTTGATAAAATAGAGCAATTGAACATCAAAGACGATACATTGGTTGTGCTGATGTCCGACCACGGCACACAACTCCGCGACCACGGGAGTTTCGGGAAGGGCGCGAACAAGCTCCACCCCTTCAACACGCAGCTAAACTTGATGATCCGACATCCTGAAGGACCGAGCGACAAGGAGATTTTCGCGTTTGTGCAGAATCACGATCTAATGCCGACGCTCCTGAATCAACTTGGCATACCGTGCGGTTGGACGGATGGTGAGGATATGTGGCAACTCGTTACACAAGAGAAAGCGGCTCTCCGTGAACGGATTATCACGGGGTGGGCTGGCTTTGCTACGGGCAATGCACGCGGACGCGTCAGTGTGCGCGATGACCACTGGAACTTCTGTACGTCTGTAGGCTATAACGATGAAAGAGGCGATGAACTCTTTGATACTCGGAACGACCCAGAGGAGAAGGTAAACGTTGCGAGTGATCATCCGACAGTTGTCGCAGAACGGCGACGGGATGTTGAGGCGTTGATCGGTCAACCCTTGCCCGGACATTTCATTGAGGTCTGCGATCCCGGATATGCCCCAATGACACGATGGCTCCAAAAGAAGTTGGCGGAAATGTAAACCAGACTTACGAAGTTCCTCCCACAACTTATCGGATAGGTTGTAGTCAATTTACAATTATTAAGGTTTTCTGCGTTAGTTTCATTGATCGAGCAGTTGAGTTCCGAGGGGTGAAAAAATGACCTCTGGTGGTTCTGGAGGATCTGGCGGTGGCTCTGTGCTATTGAGGTCCCCATAACAGAGTGCGAAACCGCCCTTGCCGAACCATGAACCCAGTGATAGTAAGTAATTGTCGATGTTGTCGTGTGCTAAAAAATCTGCGCGTTTGACGTGATCGTGCCGCGCAAAGAAATAGTGGCGATCCCCTTGCCATCGCAGCGCGCCGTTCCTTGAAATACGGTAGGCGGTGTTCGGTATGGCTTCCATATCCTCGGGATTGCCATACTCGAGCGGTACTTTGAGTTCGGTGATGAAATTCGCCATTGAACCGCCTTCTCGGTAATAGGCGAGGAGGTCGTTCCAGTCAGCGAGTCGTACGCCTTCACCGAGGTACGCTTTACATTCAGCCTTGAGGTTCTGAGTCTCATCCAGATTGTGAGCAACGACGTGGAACTTTTGGTAACTTACTAAAACCTGGATACCTTGCTGGTGACCTTCGCACCTAAAACGTTGGTTACCGGTGGTCGTATTCCATGCGATAATAGTGCCGTCTTTACTAACAGTGAGCAGCGTCAATTCGTCAGGCGAAAATGCGAATCTGTAAACATAATCTTTGTGTGCTTTTAAATCCATGATGTTTTGATATGCACCGATTGCATAATCCCACGGTTGCACCTCGCCAAGTGTATAATGCCACAAGCGAACCCCATCACCATGTCCACTGGTAAGAAATCTACCCTTCGGCGAAAATGCTAACGCATGGGTTGGAGTGCGACCCCGCCACCGCATTGTCGATTGTAGGTTACCGGATTCGGTATCCCACACACGAAGTGTTTCATATTCATCACCACTGACTAAGGTCTTGCTGTCGGGTGAAAATGTTAGCGCAGTGACCGATCGTTTATGACCCGTCAAAGCATGCAAGCGTTCGCCGGTCTGACCATCCCACAATTGGATTGAGAAGTCTTTATCTTGCCAATTGAGTATTGTGATAGCAAGAAAACGCCCGTCTGGTGAGAGTTCAGTTAGCCAAGAATCATTCCAACTTTCAAAATATAATCTTATGTCTGTAACAAGCGCGGGAGGTGTTTCGGGGCGAATCTCCCATACATGAACACGCCCAACAGAACCTGCACAGGCGAGTTTCGTGCCATCCTCAGAAAAAAATAGAGAGGAGATGCCCGTAGGTGAGGATAGCGTTGTGAGAAGTTGTCCAGCAGCTTTGTCCCACAATTGAACTTCTCCACGTCCATTACTGTCCGTTGCACAAGCGAGGACGTTCCCATCTGGTGAAAATGCTATTTTCCCGTAACCGCGACCCAGTTGCTTAAGCACGCTGATTTCTGCACCAGTTTTCGCATCATATATCCAGATGCCAATATTGGTAGTGACAGCAAATTGCGTGCCATCTGGGGTAAAGGTGATGTCACTTGCCGCACCTTTGCCAATGTCCATTTTCACACCTTCAGGTAACTGCCATTGCGTATCGTCTTGGGCGAATCCATTTGACAGGAATAGGCTCGAAATTGACAGTAAAATGGCGTAGAGAGTTATCGACTTTTTCATTTTAAATTCCCTTTTACAGTATTGGTGACACACTATAGTTACACCAGTTTGATAATAAATGATGTGCCTTCAATAATAGGTCCTTTCTCCGAAAATCCACCTTGCGAGCCCCCGTAGCACAAACTTCCCAGTTTGTGTGCTTTGGGCGAAAACTATAAAGTTTTCGCTACAATAGTTTTATCAAACTCACGTTATAGTTATAAGGTTATCACCTATTATTAGTTTTCTTGAGTGTTTCCCAGTCCCAGACGAGGATTGTCCCCCAAAAACTGCCACTAACCAGAGTTTTGCTATCAGCAGAAAATTTCAGGGCATTAATTCCCCGTGTGTGTCCTGTGTGAGTGGACAAAAGCCCACCCGTGCGGACATCCCACAATTCGAGGATGCCGTCCCAATTCCCAGCAACAAGCGTGTTGCCGTCCGGTGAAAAAACCAAAGCTGAGAGCCGCGCAGTCAACTCTCGAGAGGTTGTCCGAAGTTGTCCGCCGGTGGTTGTATCCCAGAAAAAGAGCTCATTACTACCGCTTGCGAGTATCTTTGCATCGGGTGAAAATGCCAATGCGTCGACCAATGATTTATGCGCTGTGGATGTAAAAAGCAAAGCACCATCTGCCACATGCCACAAACAGAACGTTCTACCTTTATCGCCGCTTGCGAGCATCTTTGCATCGGGTGAAAATGCCAATGTACGAATCCAGTCATTATGCCGCTTGACTGTAAACTGATGTCGAACCTTATTGGATGCGGTAAGGTTCCACACATGAACTAAACCATCTTCACCCCCGGCTGCTAACATTTTGCCATCTGAGGAGAATGCGCTTTTAACATTTAAACCGGATCTCGGAAACCCTTCTAAAGTCAATTGATCCATGATACGTGGTGGGTCAGTGTTAATATTCCATAAAACATATTTATTCGCGGAGGCGTGCCCAGCAAGCGTTTTACCATTTGGTGCCAGGACCATGCTGACTAATTTTATCCCTAAAAGCCGGGTGGACAGTTGATCCCCAGTGTTGAGATCCCATCGTTGTTGCTGAACTATCCCCGGTGGGTTGACTGGCTGATGCAGAGTTATGAGGGTATCTCCATCGGGTGAAAATGCCAATCCTCGAAAACCTTCAAGGTATCCCGTACAAGTAAAGCGATGTCTACCAGTTGCAGTATCCCACGCTTGTATCGTCCCATCTTTACTTCCCGTGAGCAATGTTTTTTCGTCTGGCGAGAATGCCAGTCTATAAATATAGTCTTTATGTCCGTGGATTTCTAAACTATGTTGATAATCGCCAATAGCATAGACCGCTTGTTGTTTCTGTTTGATGGTGTTATCCCATAACCGAGCACCATCCCGATGCCCACTCGCGAGGAACCTACCTTTCGGCGAAAACGCTAACGTGTGGGTTGAAGGGACGCGCCTCCAGTTCGATGTCGATTGTAGTTTCCCAGTCGCGGTATCCCACAGTTGAATCGTTGAGTCCCCATTGCTCACCAGCGTCCTGCTATCGGCTGAAAACGCTATAGATTCAATCTCTTGTGTATGGACCAAGGTATGTAACAGGTTACCAGTAGTAGTGTCCCATAGCTGGATTTGGAATTTTTTATTTTTCCAATCCTCATCTGTGTCGGCAAGCAGACGTATATCCGGTGAAAGTAGCGTCCACTTAGGAGATATCAACGGATTTTGACCTTTGATCCGCCGCAAAATGGTTGGTGATTTTATGTCTACCCCGAGTTCCCACGTGCTAATTTCTCTATGCATAGTTGCCCCGACCAATTTCATGCCATCCGCAGAGAAGGCGAGTGTTCTCAGTTCTACGTCGTGTCGGTGCGAGATCTCTTGCAAAGTGGCTATCGGTTTGCCGGTAAGGACATCCCATAACCTTCCGATGCCACCCCATTCACCGCTGGCAAGGGTATGCCCATCTGGTGAGAATGCTATAGTTGTGATTTCGCGTCCCTCCCCAGGAAGCACAGCGATTAAGGAAAGTTCTTCACCAGTGTGCGCGTCATACATCCAGATACCAATAGGAGTTGCGACTGCGAACCGGCTGCCGTCCGGTGAAAACTTGATGTCGTTTATCCTGCCTTTTCCAAGTCGCATTTTCGCGCCTTCAGAAAAAGGGCCTTGTGTCTGGTCCTGTGCAAGGCTCCAATTTGGCAAAATTCCGACAATCAACAGAGAGACAATGTAAAACAGTCCCAGTTTTTTCATGAAATAAATCTCCGTTTTGTGAAAGGCATTTTACCGGTGCGATCCGAGCATTTACCTATTAGAGAGAGTCATCTCTACCGTTCCATATCCCAAAGAAGAACGGTCCCATCGTTACTCCCACTTGCGAGCGTTTTGCCATCTGGTGAGAACATCAACACATAAATTGCGCCTTGATGCCCCGCGAAGGTAGACTGCACTTGGAAATTTGGAACTAAAGCCCAGACCTGAATCCGTCCATCCTCGGTTCCGCAGGCGAGTCTCTTTCCATCGGGAGCGAAGGCTAATGCTTGGACATTCAATCCGGTATCAAGAATACCTGTTAGAGTGCTGGTGTCAGGATCCCAGAGGCGGATTTCGTTGCCACTTCCACTTGCGAGTGTTTTACCATCTGCAGAGAAGGCTAATGCACTAATAGACGCTGTATGTCCTGTGAGACTGTTGCGTTGGTCGCCTGTTTTGACATCCCATAAAATAATAGTTCCGTCTCTACCACCACTAACGAAGATCTTACTGTCTGGGGAGAATGCGTATTCCGTCACTGGACTTGCGTGCCCTTCAAGTGTGAATAGCGGGGCACCCAGATCCGTCTCCCAAAGCTCAATTTGGTTCTTGGATAGTATGTCTGTCCCAGCGAGGAATTTTCCATCAGGTGAAAGTAGCAGCGGCCAGTAATGTATCATTCGGTCTGTCGGTATGGAAGATAGATGCTCTACGGTCTCAGCATTCCAGGTCTGAATTGCCCCTTGTAATTCGCGTCCGACAATTTTTTTGATGCCTGAGGAGACTATTAGGTGACGAAGCGGGTTAAAAACATTACCTTGCCCGGGTGTCAGAATGGCGTGTTGTGTGGCGTTTTCGACATCCCAGACGCGGACCCGTTCTTCAAATCCGTCGTTACTGGCGAGGAATTTACCATCTTCAGAGAAAGCGATATGATAGACTTGATCGCTATACGCGCCAAGGGAGAAGGATGTCCGGTAGCGTCCGGTTTCAACGTCCCAAACATGAAGGCTGCCGTCCTTACTGACACTGATGAGTTGTGTCGCGTCTTCAGAGAATCCCACTGAATAAACATCATCCCGTCGCCTTGGTAGGTATGCCTGCTTAAGTGCTTCGAGTTTTAGGATGGCGGGTACGGGTTGCGGTGTTTTGTCTTCCGGTGTCGGTAGACGCTTTGGTTCGGCATCCGTACTAAGATCCGTTAAACGCATTTCTCCATCGGAACTCACACTGACGAGTCGTCTACCATCTGGTGAAAACGCAATATCACGGATTTTGCTGTTGTGTTTTTTGAATTTTTTCTTGATGGTGCTGGTATCCACATCCCACAGGTGTACCGCATGCGACCATCCATTACTACTGGCAAGGGTTTTTCCATCTGGTGAGAATACGAGATGGTCAATAGAACCTAAGTCATTGTTATCTGCATTCAGGAGTTCGCCGGTATCGGCATTCCAGAGTCGTAGTCTGGTTCCAGCACTGGCAAGGATTTTGCCATCTGGCGAGAATGCGATCGCGTTGACTGCTCCTGGATGTCCGCTAAGACTATTGATATATTTACCCGTTCCAACATCCCACAACCGCACAATCCAGTCTCCACCTGCGGTAGCAAGTTTTGTGTTGTCAGGTGAAAGTGCAATCGCTTTAATTGCGTTCGGGTGTTCGTCAAGCATCGCAAATGCCGTGCCTGTTGCGGTATCCCAGACGTAGATCTTGTCAGCGTGAGCACTGGCGACAATTAGCGCATCATCAGAGAACGTTAGTGCTTCTGGTGGTACGGTGGGTAGGTACTTTCCGATTTCACCGGTCTGTATCCCGCTAAACAGCGAGACGGCTTTGGTGGTGTGTACGTCATAAACCCAGATGCCGATAGAAGTTGGCACTGCGACTCGCGTGCCGTCCGGTGAAAATATGATGTTGTTTAATTTCCCATTTCCGAGGCGCGCTTTCGCGCCTTCCGGTAAATGCCATTGTGCTGCATATTCTTGCGCGAAACCCTTTGATAATAGTAAACACGGAATTAAGAGACACACGATATAGAGAAGTTTTGGCTTTTTCATAATTGCGTTCCTTTTTTCGGGGAGATTAATCTATATCATATTTGTGAGCAAATTCCGTGCCTATCTGAATAATACCCCACAACTGACTTTTAGCAAGATACCCAAAAAATCTGCACAAAATAGGGCAGGCTTTGTCCACAATTGCACCAAAAGGGGCAATCGCATCCACCGCTACTGTTGTAATTTATCACAAAACCACCAGAATTGCAAGCACCCAACAATTGTAGGAGCGACCTCTCGGTCGCGACATCCTTGACCGCTAATTGCTGACTGCCTTTGAAAAAAACTTGATATGCGTTTTCGTTTTGCGTATAATATATGAAGAGTTAGTCTAAATTCTGTGATTTTCTTTTCGGCGTAACTTACGAGCCGAAACTTGCTATAGAAAGTTTGAAGGAAATAATTATGCAAAGAAGACGCGCCAGAACGCAATATTGTAAAGGTGAACTCATTGAACGTGAGGACTTCTCTGAAGATTTAGCCGCGTTCAGATTCCGTGTTGATAAGCAGTTACCATTTATACCCGGACAATACGCCACTATCGGTTTTGAGGTTGACGGAAAGATCGTCCAACGTCCGTATTCGATAGTTTCTTCCCCACACGAACCTTTCATGGAGGTTTTCGTGGAATTAGTGCCAGAGGGCGCTACGACCCCCCTATTTTGGGCATTGGAGTTAGGCGACACCGTGTTTATTCGAGACCGCCTCGTCGGAAAATTCGTGATGGACACGGAGAGCGGGATGACACGCCACGTCATGGCGGGAACTGTGACCGGTGCTGCACCCTATATTAGCATTGCGCGGACACAAAAAATTGAGCAGGAACAGGGCAAATCGAGTCCGCATCAAATCATAGCGATTGTCGGTGCAAGCCGTTCATGGGAACTTGGGTATTATATGGATGAACTCAATGAACTCGCGGCGCAGGAAGAGTGGTTCACGTTTGTTCCAACGGTCAGTCGTCCGTGGGAAGATCCAGACTGGCAAGGCGAGAGTGGTCGTGCCGAAGATGTAATTCGGAAGTACGGCGACCAACTCGGCTTTGACCATACCAACGCTGTCGTCTATGCGTGTGGACATCCGCAAATGATTGAGAATTCAAAAGCGATCTGGGCGCGCGCACGTTTCCCTGAAGAACGGATTAAAGAGGAAAAATTCTTTGTGATTAAGGAATAGTGGCGATGGGTGAGGTCATCCACGCTTGCAGAAGGACTTTATCTGAACAGCAATAGCACATTGATGTAATACTGATATGGGCGCGTTTATGAAGCGCGCCCTATTTTTTTCCTTATTCGTTGTTAGCCCTTTGTCTCATTTGGTAGATAAACATGTTCGTCATGAACCGGTAGACATCCGAGGAACGTCTCGACGCAAGTGGCGCACGGCTATCGATCTCAGCCGTCTCCATACTGCATAAGTAATCGAGCGGGCAAAATACGACTGCCAGACGAGGTTTACCTAACCGTCCCGGCACCAAGATGCCCTTGATATATCGCCATTTTGTGTTCCCGCCTTCGTAACCTGTTCCCCAAAACGCCGAACCGCCGACAGGCGTTTTTTTCAGTTTGTAATAGGACTGAAAAATCTCATGTCGTATATCATCCAGGGTTTTCATCGGATACTCAGGGAATATCTCGCGTAACTCGGTTTCTACAAGATTCGCGAACGATTTTTCGTTACCGCCGTCCCCGCAGTAGTCAAAAAACAACATACCGTTATGATCGAGAATATATTTGCGCAGGGCTGCGCGCTCGGCATCGGTGAACCTTGATGTCTGTGAATTGCGGTCAGCGAGTTGTTGGTAGGACACCGACATCGCTTGATCGTGTCCTGTCATGATCACGAGGGGGGCATCCATAATGCGGTCGTCTGTGAGCGGCAACGCGCCACCCGCGTATTTCATATCAGCGGTAATCGTTCGCACATTCTCACGCAACCATTTTATTAACGACGGAACCGCTGTTGGGTCCTGCCACCAGTCGCTCATTTGGTGCTTGAGGCGTATCAGTCGGATATGGCCACGCACGATGCCGCCCTCTTCATCAATGATGCTCCCGAGTTTATCCCCAATCTCATCTCTGTAACTACCAATAGTGTCTGGAATCCCTTCACCGAATGCATCTTGTCCGGTACCACTTGATTGCGTTACGTTACCGAGCCCCGTCCCTGAACCTCCACCCCCTGTGCCTTTGCCGATGGTATTTCCAACCCCGGTGCCTTTTCCGTTCATTGTTAAACCGCGTCCGTCCTCAATTTCTCCACTACCTCTTTCTACCGTAGGTGAGTTGACATCGGTAGGGGCGAGAATGGCCTCTGGTGAAGGGGCAAGGTCTGCCACTGTGGCGAGCGGTGGTGCCTCCAACTTCGGTTGGGATTCAAGTCGTGGGAGTGATGACATAGATGAGGGCAAACGCTTCGCTGCCGAGTCCTGAATGGATGTTGTAGCAAGCTTCCTTGCTCAGTTCGACTTGTCGCACTATCTTTTTTGGCTTATGTATTCGCTGCGGTGGGCGTACAAAATCCACAGTGAACTTATCTTCTATTTGTTCTACCAGCGGTTTGAGTAACCATATCGCGGTTGCGATAATTAAAATTACATGCACTACTAAAGAATATATCAGTGCTCTATTTCTGCGTTGTTTGGCATAATATTTTTCAATCATGCGTGTGTTCATAATTATTCCTCTATTAAATTAACCTAAGTTGCCACCTTGGCGACAACGTAGATTCAATACTAAAACCGTATAAAGGTACTATTATTCATATTATGATTTATTTGATAATTCTATGCTTATATGTAATGATGGCATAATGTAAAAGATAAACTAAGATGAAGTGATAGCTTTTAAAAATAGCAACTTGGGGTAAGTCTTGATAAACAAATTTTGCTGTTGGGTTTTGCTGGGGCGGAGCAATATGTCTATAGCAGCTATTTATTAAAGAGACAATTTTGGAACGGGAAAGGTGCATAATATGGAAAAAATGAACAGAGCGGGCACAAATATGTGTGGAATTTTATGCTAACGCTCATTATCACTTCCGTCGTTGCGATGTTGGTTTTTGTAGAGTTGGTACAATTTTAAAAGAAAAGTCTTGAGTCACGAGCGGCTCCATCTTTCCGAACGAACTAATCTTCCCGAGTAATTGGATTTGCAAGGCTTGGTTTCTGCCTTGTATGTTCTTATCAGCAGTAATAGGAATTCTAATGGTTTCATCACTGTTTGCACTTACTTTTGGAATTGGCTCCGGTTTCTTAAAACGCAACCCGGCTATAGATGATGGTTCAAACCTAATTTGAATATTACGCGCTGTGCCACCGTTGTTACGAATGATGAACTTAAGCCGCGCTGTTTCGCCTGCATCAAGGAAACCGTTTCCTGAAGGCTCCTCTAAGGAGGCTGCTATTGAGAGGTTTGGAGGTGCCGACGAAGTTGACCACGGAATTAGGTTTAACCTGACTGCCCCGAAGATTGCCACTGCAATAATGCCTAAAATAACGGCATAAGACAAAACTTTCTTCCGAATTTTCTTATTTCTCTCTATATTACTGGCGAACTTTATCACTTGAATCAATTCGCGTGCCTTCCGATGGTTCGGATTGAGTATTAACACGGTATCCACCGCAGTTTTGGCATCGTCAAACGCACCTATTTCAAGATACGCCTGCCCCAAGCCGAAGTGCCCTTCTATCGAACTTGCATTTGCCTTGATTACCCTTTTGAACGCAGCCGCGGCTTGATCATACTGTCTGCTGTTAAGAAAAACCTGTCCGCGTTCTAAGTCTTGCTTCATATCGGACGGGTCTGTCGGTGTAGGTGTTTGCTTTGCCGGTTCAGGTTCGGGACGAACAGGGCGCGCCTGTTCGATGGCTTCTAAAAGTTGACGGGCGGATTGCGAGTCGGCATCAATCCCTAATGCCGCTTTCGCCGCGTTTTCTGCGTCATCAAGTTGTTGCATTTCAAAATAGATTTCGCCTAAACTCGTGTGCGCTTCTACAAAATCCGGATCCAAATCTATCGCCTTTCGGAACTCCGCAATTGCTTCTGTGTACATTTTCGCGTCTAAATAAGCGAGACCGAGTTCGTGGTGCGTTTCTTGTGTGGGTTTTGCAGCCGACTGTGGGTCTGCGGTGTGTTCTGGTACTGACGGCGTAACATCCTGCACTCCTGGCGTTGAAGGACTCGGTGGTGGCGTGAAACTCGGATCAATGGCTTCCAAAAGCGAGCGCGCGGGTTGATAATTGGCATCTATTTTTAACGCTTCTCTCGCCGCATCTCTTGCCTTTCCAAGTTCTTGTTGTCCAAGGTAGGAGAGTGCAAGCGCATGGTGTGCAGCTGTATGGTTTGGATCAAGGACTATCGTCTTTTCAAGCGATGAGACGGCGCGAGGGTACGTCTCCATCTTGAGATAAGCCAACCCAAGATTGTAATGTGCAACCGCTAAATCGGAATCGAGGGTGATGGCGTTTTGGAAGGCGGTAACGGCTTCACTATAACGTTCATCATTCAGATAGGTGATACCTCTGTTGTAATGTTCCTGTTTTATTCTATCTGTGAGTTCGTGTGCCCGTTGATAGTTCGGGTCAAGTCTTAGTGTCTCTGTGATGGCATTCGTTGCAGCTTCCAAATTGCCCGATTCTCGGTAGGCGCGTGCAAGGTTGTAGTGCGCACGTTTGAGATGCGGAGCAATGGCAATAGCGCGTTCAAGGTGTGGTATCGCTTTGTCGGATGCTCCCTGCTCTACGTAAGCATAACCGAGGTTGTAGTGCGCGTCAACGAGATCGGCATCTTGTGCGATCGCGTATTGTAACGCTTCAACCGCCTCCTGATACGCCTTCATGCCGATATAGGCAGCACCAAGATGGACATAGAGATGTATATTTTCCGGATGGGAGTCCTGTGAGTTATCGTCTAAATCTGCGTCAAGCGTTATGGCTTTCTGGAGTGCTGCAACGGCTTCGGTATATTGTCTATCATCTAAATAGGCTTTGCCCTTGTCATGGTATGCCTCTATGATAGTACCGTACAGCAGCAATGCTGGTTGATAATTGGCATCAAGTTTTAATGCCGATGCGACCGCTGTACTTGCATTTTCGAGTTCGTTCTGTTCGAGGTAGGCGCGACAGAGCGCAGCGTGTGCACCTATAAAATTCGGATCCAGCTTTATGGCTGCCTCGAACTCAGGAACGGCTCTATTGTATTGTCCCGCCTCCAGATAGGCGATCCCAAGGTTGTAATGTGCTTCTTTTATAGCGTTCATTTTGTCTTGTTAAAGGAATATCAGATACTTTTAATTTTAGTATTATTTTACCAGATTTGCCTTAATGAGGCAAGCAAAATTCTTGAGTGCATTTCAATTTTGAGGTATAATAACACAGCAAATTTATAGATAAAACAACACGCATTCTGACTACAAAACCCGACTCGGACTATCCATGCAGCAACACGCGCCTGCCCTTTCTACATCTCCTCCTCACCAGAAAATTCGTTGGCGGATTATTTGGATCGGGCTCGCGCTGATTCCCTTCAATAACTATTGGGTCTTCGCATCGCTACGTTGGGATCAAGGTTTCCCGACGACGATGTCCCTCTTTTTCAACGCGATTTTCGCACTCGTTGTGTTGATAGCTCTCAACACGCTCCTTCACCGATTTACACCGCGCGCTGCACTCACCCAAGGCGAATTGTTGACACTCTACGTGATGCTATCCATAGCCTCCGCCATTTGTGGACACGACCTGTTTGAGGTCATCATTACAAATATTGCCACCGTTGGATGGTTAGCAACAGAAGAGAATGAGTGGCGTACACTCTTTCACCGCTATCTCCCTGACTGGCTCGCCTTGACGGATAAAAGTAAGTTGACCGTCTATTTTACGGGTGAATCTACCCTTTATCTGCGTCCGCACCTCCAGTTATGGTGGCAACCGGTGCTGGCGTGGAGTGGGTTTATCATTGTGCTGCTTTTCACAACATTTTGTATCAACGTGATTCTGAGAAGGCAGTGGATTGAAGTTGAACGGCTCAGTTACCCAATTATTGAGCTGCCGTTCCAGATGACGACGGCGCGCTTTTTCCGATCAAAGTCGTTGTGGATGGGTATTGCCCTCGCAGGTGGGATAGACGTGATTAACGGCTTACATTTTCTGTTTCCCAATTTTCCTGGACTCGGCGGTGAATTCTACGATCTCCGTCCCCTGTTCACAACGAAACCGTGGAACGCCATTGGCTGGACACCAATAGTCTTTTTCCCTTTTGTTATCGGGATGGCGTACTTTATTCCGCTTGACCTCTCCTTCACATTCTGGTTTTTCTATATCTTCTGGAAATTTGAGATGATTTTCGGCAGCATTGCTGGCTTGCAGCGGATTCCGGGATTTCCATTTATCTTTGACCAATCGTTTGGCGTCTGTGTCGGTGTGTTATTGATGGCGTTGTGGAGTGCGCGGCACCATCTGCGCGATGTTCTCAGACAGGCGTGGCGTGCGAACAGAAAAGTGCAATCAAACGAACCGATGTCCTATCGCGCTGCGGTGTTAGGATTGATCAGCGGTTTTCTGCTACTAACCGGTTTCTGGTGGGTCGCGGGCATGTCACTCTGGGTGGCAGTCCTCGTTCTTGCGATCCACCTGATAACTGTGACAGTCATTACCCGCGTCCGCGCTGAATTGGGACCACCGATTCACGATCTACGCTCCATGGGACCCGATGTCTTACTTCCCAAAATGTTCGGGATGCGCCGACTTGGCGGGCAGAACCTATCGCTATTTTCGCTTGTGTTCTGTTTCAATCGTGCCTACCGAGGCAATACCATGCCACATCAATTAGAGGGCTTGAAATTGGCGGAACGCTCGCGCAGTGCCTCGCGACGGATGGCTGTCGCAATACTCCTCGCAATGGTAATCAGTCCACTTGCCGCTTTTTGGGGCGCGCTTCATATCGGTTATGAACATGGGGCGATTGAAGTCTGGTCAGGCTCTGTATTTAACCGCACGCAGAGCTGGTTGACGAACCCAATGCCTGTGAACATTCCGTCATTGATTGCTATGGTTTTCGGACTGCTGTTTGCGTTTTGCCTCACGTTGGTTCGACTCCGCTTTTTCTGGTGGCCCCTATATCCGATTGGATATGCGATCTCTGGGACCTGGGCAGTCAACTTTTTCTGGTTCTCGGTCTTTATCAGTTATTTCATCAAGTTAGCCATTCTCCGTTTCGGGGGGGTACGGACTTACCGACGTGTCGCTCCCTTCTTTTTAGGGCTGATTTTAGGCGAATTCCTTGTCGGAAGTGTCTGGGGACTCCTCGGTATCTTCCTGCAGATGCCGATGTATCGGTTTATTTGGTGACGAATGGACGCGGTTTTAAGTCATATCTACCCGTGGCAGTGAACGTTTTCACTTGACAAAGATTGGCAAATTCCCGTAAAATATACAAGACTTCTATCAATGGAGTATACCGCGATATATTTGAAGATTGAAGGCTTCTGAGACTTGCTATGAAACAGATACAACAACTTCGTCGAATTACGATATGGGGTGTCGGGTTAATCGGAGGTTCGCTTGGGCTTGCGTTGAAAAAGAACGGATTTCAGGGACAACGCGTCGGGTTGGGACGAAACATCGGTAGACTTGGGGATGCTCTTGAACACGATGCCGTTGATGTAATAACGACGGAGTTAGCGGAAGGGCTTCGAGAAACGGATCTCGTCGTGCTGTGTACACCTGTTGCCTTGGTTCCGAGGTTGGTACAGCGGATCATTGAATCTGTTAACACACAGCAGCATCGGATCGTCCTGACCGATGTCGGTAGCACAAAATCAACACTCGTTGAGGCAATCGAGGCGCAGCTACAGGAACAGAGGGTGGATGCCCTCTCTTTTATTGGTGGGCACCCGATGGCAGGTTCTCATGAGACCGGGGTCGGTGCCGCACGGGCAACACTTTTTCAAAAAGCAACGTGTATTTTGACACCGACTCCAAACACTGACCCGGATGCCTTAGGGTTGATCAAAAATCTATGGGAATTCGTTGGGGCAGTACCGCATCTCCTTTCCCCGAAAACCCATGATCTCCTCATCGGTGCTGCAAGCCATCTCCCGCATCTTGTTGCAAGTCTTCTCGCCAATACGGTTGCGAATGTGGAAACCGAAGAGGGTAAGGCGTTGGATTTTACGGCAACCGGTTTTCGGGATTCTACCCGGATCGCCGCAGGTTCGCCGGACTTATGGACCGACATTTTCACAGAGAATAGAGATGTACTTGTATCCTTGATCGGCGACATCGTTGAAAACTTAACAGCATTCAAAACATTGCTTCAGACTGATGACTTGGCTGAGGTTGAACGTGTACTTCTGGAGGCACAAGTTACCGTCAAAAAGCGCAGCGAAAAAATAGGGGGCGCATGAAAAAGATTGGATCTCAGGTAACGATTGCGATAGACGGACCTGCCGGGTCTGGGAAAAGCACGGTCGCGCGTCACGTCGCAGAAAAACTCGGGCTGCTTTATCTCGATTCCGGTGCTATGTACAGGGCAGTGACCGTGTTGGCGATCCGAGGTAAACTTGCAGCCGATAGCCCTGAACTGTTTGAGCAGGTAAAGGCGTGCCACATTGAATTTCAGGATAACGGTAAAACGATTTTGCTCAATGCCGAAGATGTATCTCTCCTGATCCGCACACCGGCAGTTAATAGGCGCGTCGCAGATGTTGCAAAAATACCAGAGATTCGCCATGAGATCGTCAAGCATCAACAACGTATCGGTGGCGAGGGGAGTATCATCGCTGAAGGCAGAGATTTAACGACGATTGTTTTTCCAAACGCCGATTTTAAGTTCTATCTTGATGCCTCTGTGACAGAACGCGCGAAGCGGAGACTCGCCGAACTCCAAAGACAAAACGTAGATATAACGTTGGCAGCAGTTGAAGCGGAGATTACTGATCGCGATGAGAAGGATAAAACACGGGCACACAGTCCGCTCCGTGCCGCTGACGACGCGATTATCCTTGATACAACCGATAAAACGATCGATGAAGTCGTTGATTTTATTATAGCGACGGTATGTAACGCCGAAATCGATTCAAAGTAAAATTATGTGGTATACCAATAATCAATTTTGGACTTCCCGTCCGATCTATCGATGGGGACATCGGATCACAAACATTTTTTGTAAAACCGTGGGGCGACTTGAAGCACGAGGTCTTCACCATATTCCGAGGGAAGGTGGCGTGTTATTCGTGGCAAATCACGTCAGTTTCCTTGATCCGGTAATTGTCGGTGCCGCCGCGAGTCGTGAGATTCATTTCATGGCACGAAGTAACGCATTCGACCTCCCGGGTTTAGGGAAACTCATTTCAATTTATAATGCCTACCCTGTCAATAGAGGCGCAGCAGACTTAGGCGCATTGCGAAAGACAATCTCACTTTTGCAAGACGGCAACGCTGTGTTGATGTTTCCAGAAGGGACCCGTAGCGTTGATGGTACGTTAGGTAAGGCGCATGATGGCGCATGTTTTATCGCGGACCGAGCCGATGTGCCGACGATACCGGTGTTTCATAGGGGCGCGGAACGGATATTGCCGCGCAACAGCAAACGGCTCCGCCGATCGAAACTCACTGTTATATTTGGTCAACCGCTTGAACCTATCGCTAAAGATTTTGAAACGCGGCGCGAAAAGTATCAGCAGATGGGCAACCAGATGATGGGCGCAATCGCAGATTTGCGAGATGAGATGTTAATCGACAGGTGAACTATCCTAAACTCTAATATCAAACTCACGTTAAATTGAAATTTACGGGTTCGCCAGAATGAGTAGGACATCCCCCTCTTGGACTTGATACGTTTTGCCTTCGGCTCTCAGTAAGCCTTTGCTGCGCGCTTCTATGTAACTCCCACAAGTTATTAAGTCTTTCCAGTTGATTGTCTCTGAACGGATGAAAGCATTCGCAAAGTCGGTATGAATACGTCCTGCTGCGTCAACGGCGGTTTGCCCTTCGCGCAGCGTCCAGGCGCGCGCCTCCGTTGGGTTGATTGTGAAGAACGTCAGCATCCCTAATAGCCTATACGAGGTCTGAATAAATCGCTCTAAAGCGGACTCGCGCAACCCCATCTCTTCCATGAAAATCTCAGTATCGGTTTCATCAAGTTCTGAGAGTTCCATCTCTAATTGTGCAGCGAGTACAATGACTGCTGTTTGCGGTTCTGTTTCGTATTTAGTGAAGTATTTGAGAATTTCATCTGCCAGCTCCAGTTGCGTTTCACCGATATTGCAGACCAGCAACAACGGTTTCTGCGTCAAAAACCCGTAGCCGCGTATCAACTTCTCTTCATTGGTAGATAACTCAAGGGCACGCAGCGGTTTTCCGCTTTCTAAGGTCTGCTGGCACACCTCTAAAAGCCGAATCTCGTTTTGCTGCTCTGGCAGCTTCTGATTTTGATATTGTTTGCGGAGCCGGTCAAGTCTACCTTCAACAATTTGCAAGTCTGCGAACGCGAACTCAACGGAGACGCTTTCAATATCGCGTTCCGCGTCAACGCTACCATCAACATGTGGAACCGATTCGTCCTCAAAAAGCCTGACGACATGCGCAAGGGCATCGACGGTGCGGAGTTCCGCAAGCATCCCTGAATCTAATTCCGCTTGTTCTACGTCCGATTTGGTTACGCCTGCAACATCTACATAATCAATTGTAGCGGGTGTTATTTTTGAGGGGTCAAGGATTTCTGCCAAACGCGTCAGCCGCTCGTCTGGGATATTCGCAGTGCTGAGGTTTATTTGTCCGCGGCTGGTGTAACCCCCAACTTCTGCATTGGATTCTGCTAAAGTGTTAAACACTGTCGTTTTTCCGACTTGTGGTCTGCCTACGATACCTATCTTCATTTTTTTTAACCCATTTATTTCGAGGGTGAGATGCTAACCTCGCTGATATTGGCAAAATCTAATTGACAAGGGCTGTGTAAACTGGTAGTATAAGGGTAAATAGGGAATCCGACTCGGAGGTGAGTTGAACATGAGCGTCCTCAACGGGAAGTGGCGGCGGTACATCGTCAAAGGTTTGACGGTTCTCTTAATCTTCACGGTATGCCTTGCAGTTTTGCAATGGTTCATCATCAAAGAGTTATTCGGTTTTGGCGTAGATATGGTGAAGGACGCACTGATTCAACAGGCACCTGAAGGCGTTGAACGGTATGACATCGAAATGACGTTTGATCGGGTCAAAACCGCTGGTATGCAACTCCCATTCAGTTTTCTCACTGGAAAAATCAGTCTCCGCAAGATTAGAGCCGTTGGTAGATATGCGATTCAAGCAAACGATGATCAAGTTTGGGACGCTGATGAAATTAACACGCTCCTACGAATGATGAACGCCTCTGTCGGGGTTAAAGGAGGGACCGAGTGACTTGCATTATCAACTTGCAAGCGACACTTAGACAATGCAGACACATTTGATTACCCCTTATGAAAAATTTGCCTACGCATACGATCGGATGATGACAAACGTCAATTATACGCGCTGGACACATTACATTGAGTCACTTTTTGAGAAATATGATTCTAAACCCCTTCGCGTCCTCGATTTAGCATGCGGCACTTGTGCCTTGACGATACAACTCGCATTAAAAGGCTATCAGATGGCAGGTGTTGACCGGGCTGTCGGTATGTTGGATATTGCCAAGGAGAAGGTGACAGCGCACGAACTGGACATTGAACTGCATTACGGGGACATGCGGGATTTTCAGTTGAACCAGCAGTTTGACGCTGTCCTCTGCACATACGATAGCATTAACTATGCTTACGACGAAACCGAGTTAAGTAACGTCTTCAAGTGCGTTGCTGAGCATCTCGAACCCGGTGGATTGTTTATCTTCGATGTGACGACAGAACGGAATATCGTTGAGCATTTTCACAATAAAACGTTTGCCTCAAACCATGAGGACTATACCTACATCTGGAAAAATAACTACCTCCACCATTCCAAGATGTGCCGCACCCTGCTGACCTTTTTTATCCGTGAAGGCGAATTGTTTCGACGCTATGAGGAGGTACACCAGCAGCGGATCTTTGAAGTACCCACTGTTAATAACTTACTCAAGGCGGCTGGATACAAACCCTTGAGTGCTTACGATATGTACACTTTTAACCGGTGGAACCGCTACTCAGACCGAATTAACTTTACGGCACGTCTCGCCTGAGATGGTAACGCTCCAAACGCTTCCTATAGCTGTATGGACTTTCAAGATGCGCGCTCTGAGAAGCGCGCCTGTCTGTAAATTTTTACAGCCCTTCTGCGATGAGATCGCCGACCTCTTCGGTCGTATAACCCATACGTCCGGCTCCGAGATCTTTGATTTTTCCACTTGCGAGTAGATCGCTAATAGATGTTTCCACTTGGTCTGCCGCGTCTGCATGACCGAGGTGATCAAGCATCATGCCTGCTGCGCCGATCGCTGCTATCGGATTAATCTGATTTTTGCCAGTATAACGTGGCGCGGAACCATGAATCGGCTCAAACATAGCCACGCTCTCCGGGTTCAAATTCCCAGACGCCGCGACGCCCATACCACCTTGAATCATCGCACCGAGATCGGTGATAATGTCCCCGAACATATTACACGTCACAACGACATCAAACCATTCTGGATTTTTCACCATCCACATCGTGGTCGCATCGACGAATGCGTATTCTTTTTTGATGTTAGGATAGTCCTCACCAACCTCGTCAAAAACGCGCCGCCAGAGGTCGTGGGCGTAGGTCAGGACGTTTGCTTTATCGCAGAGAGTCAAGGTGTTTTCCTTGTTCCGCTTTTGTGTGAGTTCGTAAGCATAACGGACACAACGTTCCACACCTTTATAGGTGTTGATCATCTCTTGAATAGCGACTTCATCACGGGTACCACGTTTCAAAAAACCACCGATGCCGGCGTATAAGCCTTCGGTATTTTCGCGAACGATGATAAAATCGATTTCCTCGGGACCCTTGTCTTTCACCGGGGTCGGCACACCCGGATAGAGTTTGACAGGTCTTAGGTTAATGTAGAGATCGAGTTCAAACCGGACCTTGAGCAGGATGCCTTTCTCTAAAATACCGGGTTTAACGTCGGGGTGTCCAATCGCACCGAGGTAGATAGCATCAAGTCCTCGGAGTTCTTCTAATACGGAATCCGGTAACACCTCACCGGTCGCAAGATACCGGTCGCCACCGATATCGTATTCGACTGTTTCATATTGAATGCCTGATTGCTCAGCTGCTGCCCCGAAGACTTTCATCGCTTCACGCGTCACTTCGGGGCCGATTCCATCGCCAGGGATGAGACCGATTTTGTACATTGATTATCTCCTAAATATATCATTTCTTGAATTTTGGACTCCTTATATTTTACCACATCTGGGCTGATATTGCAAATTCGCAAAGGGTGGTACGGGCAGGGTCATTCAATTGTCAGTTTTTGGTGTTGTCCTTTTCGCAGGTGATAATACTTAATATATATTATGTATTTTTAAAAAAACCAGAAATTTTCGCTGGATTTCGCTGGATTTCGCTAGATTTCGCACCGGATCCTGCAAAAAAAGCCGTCCAATCCAATAATTTCTTAAAATTGAATGGTCCTGATGGTACGGGAAATTGGTATTTCCGTAAAAAACGTTGATATGCTATAATGGGTATCGGCATTGCGATATATTTCTAACATCGGAGCATCACCTTGATTAGCGAAGCGCGCCTGAAAACAATTCTCAATCAATTTCGCGACCAGCGAATCTTGGTCGTCGGAGATTTTTATCTTGA
Source organism: Candidatus Poribacteria bacterium (assembly GCA_026706025.1). NCBI lineage: Bacteria > Candidatus Poribacteria > Candidatus Poribacteria bacterium. The sequence goes on along the minus strand of JAPOZO010000050.1, from coordinate 95,680 downwards.
TGCCTACTGGTACATTGACAAAACCCGCTCGACACTGTCGTTAGAAACGCCGTGGCACACGAATCCGGTTGTTGAACAACGCTATAGCCCTGGCGCAGCAGGGACCGTCACAAATAACCTGAAAGCGTTAGGTGTAGGGACGGTCTATACGTTAGGTGTTATCGGTGAAGACGGATTTGGAGGGACACTCCGCAATTGTCTGCAGGCGAGTGGATGCCTGACGGATTTTATGATACAGGTCCCAAATCGGGTGACACCTACCTATCTTAAACCGATTCACCGCGGCTATGAAGGTGTAGAAACGGAGGGACCGCGCTTTGATATTGAGAATCGATCCCCAATGGCGACGGAAGTTGAAGCGTCGGTTATTGACGCGCTCCAAGCGTGTATTCCGCTTGTTGACGGTATAATCGTTGGGGATCAGATGCCATTTGAGAACTTAGGCGTTGTCACAAACCGCGTGAGAGCGGAATTGTGTGAATTAGCGTTAGCATTTCCTGAAATTATCTTTTTTGCCGACTCACGTACGCGGAGTGGTAAATATAAAAACGTCATCATTAAACCGAACCGGTTTGAGGCAAAACGTGCTGTTCAGCCAGAATGGAGTGGACAGGAAGTTGACATTCAGGAGGCAAAGCAGTGTGCCGTCGCCCTGGCAGAGAGAACCCAAAATACCGTGTACATCACCCTCGGTGAAAACGGTATCCTTGTCTATTGTGAGGGTGAATTCACCCACATCCCGGGGATGCCAATTGATGATGAGACTGATCCTGTTGGCGCGGGAGACAGTGTTTCAGCAGGACTTGTGGCGACACTTTGTAGTCTTGGCGTTGATGCTGCTGTTGATGCTGCTTCTTTTGGGAATCTGGTGGCTTCAATTACGGTCACCAAAATCGGTACGACTGGTACTGCTTCACCCGCAGAAATCCTTGAACGCCATCGGAGCCTTGTGAATCTATGAATCTTTTTGATGCGATAACACAGCGCCGAAGCCATCGCGGGACGTTTCAGGAACGCGCCATAGATGCCCCTGACCTTGAGAAGCTCATTGAAGCTGCCCGATGGGCACCTTCACCCTTCAATGTCCAACCTTGGGAACTTGTGATCATTCAGGAAGCGGAGGGCAAAACCGCGCTTGCCAGTGTGACGGAACAAGCTATTGTTGACCAATTCAAGGATGCTAAGTTTCTGGATGACAACAGTCGGTGGATGCGTCTGACAGAAGCGGAATGGCAGGAACATGGTGATGGTGTTCTACTTGAAGAACACGTCACGCTACCGAAGCCGCTTCAGAACGCGCCTGAAAAATTATTGCAAGGGTTACTAAAAAATGCGAAATCTTTCACGCTTTTGGGGCATTTAGGCGCGGGGAAAATGCCTGCCAAAGAGATTGCCGCACAGGTACGCGAGGCACCGCTGCTCATGTTGGTAACAATGAATTGTAAAAGGTATCCACCCGGTGAAGGCGGAACTCGGTGGATGTGGTTGAGCATGGGGATGTTGATCCAAAACATGCTCCTCGCCGCAACTGCCCTAAAAATCGGTGTGCAGTTTGTCAGCGCACCTCTTGAACGCGTTGCGGATCGTGAGCAGATCCGCCAACTTTTCAATATTCCTACTTCTCATGAGGTGATTACACTACTCAGGATGGGATATGTTGCGGAAAATGGTGTGGACTCTGTGCGCTTGCAAACTTCGGAGTTTGTACATTTCGAGAAAATCGGAGAGACAGAGTAGTGATAGCGACATCGGCGGGCATGGAGACCCGCCGCAACACGCTCGTGTCTATTATGCTTCGCGATTCTGTAAAAGTTCTTTCAATGCCGCTTTCTGTCTTTTCAGCCGCCGTAGCTGGCGTTGACGGATTTGTGTCCGGCGCCGGACCTGTCCGCTTTTACTTCTTGGCATAATTTACCCCCTTTCTTCGACGGTTTTGGCGAGGTACATGACTCCGGATGTGCAGCACGCTTCTACCTCTGCCATTGCGATAGTAAGTTCTGTTTCTGAACGGGCATGTAATTGTAGTCTCTCTTCGGTGATTGTGATGTAACGCTCGTTCTCTACGTCAGCAAATTCAAGTTGTTCTGCGTTTTCCTTCACCAAAGTGTAGTTCACAAGTCCTTCTTGTGAAGACGCGTCATCTGTTGACGACTCAAAATTCTCTTTTATCCCTAAACCGTTGAAATTTTTATAAAGCGCGCGGGCAGGCAGCACATCAGGGGACACTATCGGTCGAGGTGGGACTGCTTCTGATGGAATTGTTTCTTGAAGGACAGCCGGCTCTGGTTCCAGAGATTGAAATTCTTCAGACAGATCGCTTTCTGTTTCTATAGACGAAGGTAAACTGTCTTTAATAACGGCTTCTTCTCCATCTATCACTGCCGTGAGAGAAATGGATTCGGTGGGATCGGATTCAATCTCATCATCTAAGCCGGTATTTGAAAAGACGGAAAGAGGTTGAGATTGATATGTTTCCGAATCTTCTTGTGCCAGGACATCTGTAAGAATCTCTTTAACATCTTCACGACCCTCAATAATTATGTCTATTTCTTCCACGAGTGCCCGTAACGTTTCTATACCGATGGCTTGAATCATTGGATGAAATGCCAGTATCTCCGGTGGTGCTGCTTCAAAAAGCGAGCGCGTAACGAAAGCGACCTCGGCGAGTTCGCGATTACCAGTCAGCTTGAGGCGTTTTTCGCATGCTGTAAGGGCCTGTGTTAATTTTTGCATGAAGTCCGGTGTTACCAAATGCGGGAGCACCTCTAAGCGAAAATGGTCGCAGGCCTCTTCTGCTTCCGGTATTGGAACTGATTGACCCGCATTTATGACCGCTTCCTCTACATTTACATTTCTATGGGAGACGGGGTCTCCTTCAGGTTCAAGAAGTGCCTCCGATATATCCGTGGGTGCGTCTGTATTTTCCAGTTCATCCTGCTCGAGTACTTCCATTACCCGTTTATGCATCAGGATCGGGTCGAAATGTATGCCTTCAAACTCCGGTTCATCAAGCAGTTCTCGACTCTGTGAGATGCAGGCGTGTAGATGTTCCTCTTCCGATTTTTCATAGGGGAGTCTACGTTGCTTCTCAAGTGCGAGTTGCTTTTGTCTGGATTTCCGGTCGCGATTCCGTTTTTCGCGCTTCCGTGCCACATTTGTGGTGCGGCGCCCCTTTTTCTTTGCCATAATAATGTATTTTACTATAACTAACGTGGTTATTTGGTGAGCACTTCAACGATTTTTCATTATGCCAAACGGTGTATAACACCGAGTTTAGCACACTATTTTAAGTATATACCAACATATTTCCGTTGTCAAGTCTAAATTTTATCATATCTATTAAATTTTCCGTCGCTGCTGTCTTTGTTGATAGGATTCCTACCCCGCCTCTTTCCGAGACACACCGATATTCCATTTTTCGGGCAATTGATGAACAATCCTGATCAAAATGCCGATACCTGAAGTCATTGAAATATAGCAACTTTTGTGCTATATATTACAATTTTTGTATTACCAATTTGCATAATGGTCTGAAATTCAGTATAATTATAGTAACGTTTTGTAAAGGAGCAGTTGCTATAATGCTCAAATTCTAAGTAAATCTATGTTTTTCATGACATTTCATTTGATTGAAACATAGTTTACTTATATGACCAGATAGCGAGCCTCTCTCTCACATGCGGATGCGGTCGCTTTGTCAACTGACTCTAAACCGCCGCGAAAGCATCGGATACGGAACGTTACAATGGTATTACGATCACACAAAATAGCATTGCGTGCGATAGATAAACATCACGCATGGTTCGCGCAACAGGGCAGTTTCATAGCGGACCGTGATGTCAATGCTGCGATAAATCTAAGAACCTTCGCCATCGGTTGGTGGAGAGGTTAAACGCCTGATGGCGTCCGTGTAAGCCCTTATAGACGGAGGCAGTGGACGTTGAAGCAGGAACACTATTAAGATATGTCCATTTTTGTGTAGATATATCACGTTTCGAAGGAACAGGCGTAGATTATTTGCTACGTTTTCTAACTTCCACTTATTTTAATTTTTTATAAACAGTTGTACAGTTGTGTTAATTTGTCACCAGTTGTGAAATCAGTAGTGAAAATCTGGCGTTTATGCCAAAATCATAAGGAAAATTGTATGTCTGATAAAAATCACATTAAGCCGATTGTTTTCGTACTCAGCATGGTTATAGGAATTTTGCTGTGCACGTTTACAACGGTTATAGCCGATCAACACGCCGAAACAGAAGAAGAAGCAGAAACGACGACCGAGGCAGAAGCAACTGAAGAAGCATCCGAAGGGGATGCGCCTGTCCGGCTTGAAAGTCTTGTTGTGGTTGGGACGCGTGCGCAACCGCGTTCCGTCTTGGATTCAGCGGTACCGATCGATATTGTGTCAAACGAGGCCTTTGAAAAGCAGGGTGGCGCGGATCTGCCGGATTTGCTGAGAACTTTGGTGCCATCTTATAACGTCAATACGCAGCCGATTAGTGATGCGTCAACAGTGGTCCGTCCGGCGAATTTACGAGGGCTTGCTCCAGACCATACGCTGGTGCTGGTCAATAACAAGCGGCGACACCGTGCCGCAGTGATTCACTGGCTCGGAAATGGTCTGTCTGATGGCTCACAGGGACCTGACCTGGCACCTATTCCCGCAATTGCGCTGCAACAGGTAGAGGTCCTCCGTGATGGCGCATCGGCACAATACGGTTCTGATGCCATTGCTGGTGTGATGAATTTTCGGTTGAAAGACAACTATGAAGGCGGTTCATTTGAATTTAAACCCGGTATCTACCAATACGGCGACGGTAGGCAATTTGCGCTCGCTGGTAACATCGGTTTAGGGAATCCAGACGCGTGGACTAGCCTCAGTTTTGAATACGGTGGTGCAGATCCGACCATCCGGTCTGTGCAACGTACTGATGCTATAAACTTGATTAAAGCAGGCAATTTCCGTGTGAAAGACCCGGCGCAAATTTGGGGGCAGCCGATTATAGAGAATGATGTCAAATTGTTTGCCAACTACGGTGCCACCCTCACAGATACCATCAAGTTCTATGGGCATGCCAACTACGCACGAAAGCGCGTTGAAGGTGGGTTCTATTTCCGAAACCCAAATACTCGCAACGGCGTGTTTAGCCCAAGCGGGAAGGATGATACGTTGCTCGTCGGGGATCTGCGGGGTTTGTCAGCCGAGATGGCGGATTGGGAAACCCGAAAGGCGGCAGCGGAGGCCGCCGGTGAGGAGTTTACCGAACTCTCGCCTCACGACGCTGACGATATCCCGATAGTCAACAATGTTCCTGATCCTGAACGGTTGCAAGCCGTCAGGAATGACCCGAATCTATTCAATTTCCAAGAGATGTTCCCAGGCGGATTCACCCCCAGATTTGGGGCATTCATGTGGGATAGTTCCGTCGTCGTTGGCGTTAAAGGCACCGCGCTCAAAGATACATTGGGTAAGGACTTAACGTGGGATCTGAGCGGCTCTTTTGGACGGAACCATGCTGATTTCTTTATCTTCAATACGGTTAATGCTTCGCTCGGTCCAGATACACCGACCTATTTTGATCCGGGCGACTATATCCAGACGGATTATAACCTCAACTTTGATGTAACCTATCCGCTCAGCGACATGGTGTTCCTCGCTTCTGGTTTGGAATATCGGGACGAAGGATTTGAAATCATAGAGGGCGAACGCGAGTCTCATCAGATCGGGCCCCTCGCAGCGCAAGGTTTCACGGCTGCCTCCAACGGATTTTCGGGGTTCAGCCCAGTTGCGGCAGGCAAGTGGTACCGTTCCAACGTCGCGATGTATCTGGAAACTGAAATCAGACCGATTGATCCGCTCCTGATCGCACTTGCTGTGCGCGGTGAACAATTTGAGATTTTCGGTAGCACCCTGAACTACAAAGCCGCCGCAAACTACAAGGTTACGGAAACGATGCGGTTGCGGGGCAGCTATAGTACCGGGTTCCGCGCACCGACACCCGGACAGCAAAATACGTTCAACATTACCACTGAATACGATTTTGAGCAGGGTGATCTCGTTAATAAAGGAACAATTCCTTCCACCAACCCCGCTGTTGGTGTTGTGACAGGCAAGGAAGATAATTTCCTTAACCCGGAAAAATCAAATAACTTCACAGGTGGATTTACCGTCGATATTCTGGGGGTAAATTTCACGATGGACTTTTTTGATATTCGGCTGAAAGAGCGGTTATCGGTGTCACAACACTTTGCATTGAGCGACTCGCAGAAGGCGCAGCTCATCGCTGAAGGTGTAACCAGCGCGGCGAATCTGGAAACATTCCAGTTCTTTACCAATGACTTCAGTACCACAACTCAAGGTGTTGATGCTGTCGTTACGGCACCAATACCGAACGGTACGGTCGTTGCCGTGTATAACTTCACGAACACCACAGTTACCGATCACAACCCGGACACGCTGAACGAGGAACGCATCAGGGAACTGCAAGAGAATTTACCCGCACACCGTGCCAGCCTGACTGGCGTTTACTCCATAACGGATGCGTGGGGAGTGCTCGGACGCGCCAGTTATTTCAGCGGTTGGTTCGATTCTGAAGATTACTTACAGAATCCAAAGGTGGCAGGGACTGGCGAATACACTGGAAGGGTTATTTTCGACTTAGAAACCAGTTACACCGTAGGGGCGGGATTGACGCTCACACTCGGTGGAAGAAATATCCTGAATACCTTTCCCGATGAAAATCCGAATGCTGCTGGTTCTGTCGGCAACAAATATGGGCAATTCAGTCCGTTCGGTTTTGATGGGGCGTTCTGGTATGCCAAGGTCGGATACAGTTTCTAAAACCTCTCTTATGAAGGTTTTAAATGGACTTCTCACGATAGGCGCGGTTAAAAAACCGCGCCTATTCCATTCATAAAGTTTATATTATAATGCATTCATATTATAGTGAGTTATTAAGTAAATCCTGTTTTAGATAAGGGTGTCTTTTACCTAAATAATGAAGGAGTTTCATTTATGAAAGTCGCACTTGATTTTAAAACGGTGCTGTTTCTGATGCATGTTGTTTTAATTATTTTTATAGGTTTAGCATCTACGACAGTAGCACAAGAAACTGAAGAGGAATCAAGCGAAGCAACACCTGAACAAGAGGTTATAACGCTTGAGGGTGTAGTTGTGGTCGGGACGCGGGCGAAACCGCGTTCGGTGCTTGAATCTGCTGTCCCGATTGATGTTTTACCGAGTGATGATTTCGTGAAACAAGGAAATACGGATTTGCCAGACCTGTTGAGAAACTTAGTGCCATCTTACAACGTTAATGCCCAACCCATTGCCGATGCAGCCACTGTCGTCCGTCCAGCGAACCTACGCGGATTAGCACCAGATCACACCTTACTGCTCGTTAATGGTAAACGGCGACACCGCGCCTCCGTGATTGCTTGGCTCGGAAACGGATTGTCTGATGGGGCACAGGGGGCTGATCTCTCGCCTATCCCATCCATCGCGCTGAAACAAGTGGAGGTGCTACGTGATGGCGCATCCGCACAATACGGTTCTGATGCAATTGCAGGGGTCCTGAATCTGCAGCTCAAAGACAGTTACGAAGGCGGTTCTTTTGAAATCAAACCCGGTATTTTCCAAGTTGGCGATGGTTTCACATATTCTCTGGCAGGTAATATCGGTTTGGGGCGCGAAGAGCTCTGGACGAATCTCAGTTTAGAATACGGGGGCATGAACGAGACAGACCGTTCGGTACAACGCGATGATGCCGCCGCACTTATCAGTGTCGGAAATACCGATGTTGCTGACCCAGCTCAACCGTGGGGACACCCTATTATTAGAAATGACATCAAACTTTTTGCAAACTACGGGGCAAGTATGACCGATAATATTAAGTTCTATGGTCATGCGAACTATGCACAGAAGGAAGTTGAAGGCGGTTTCTACTTCCGAAATCCCAATACCCGACCCGCCGTGTTTAGTAATGATGATGGGGAAACCTTGCTGGTTGGACGGTTATCGGGCACAGGTGAAGTGCCTGTAGTCAAAATAACCAACAATGTCCCTGATCCGGTTGCCTTACAACAAGTTGTCTCTGACCCAAATCTTTTCACGTTCCAAGAACTTTTTCCCGGTGGGTTTACGCCCCGCTTCGGTGCTGATACCCAAGATGCTTCGCTCCTTGTTGGACTGAAAGGAACCTTCGCGGCAGACTTAGGGTGGGATTTGAGTGCTTCCTATGGACGACACGCCTCCGATTTCTTTATCAGGAATACCGTCAATGCCTCACTTGGACCGGACACACCGACTGAATTTGATCCGGGTGATTACATTCAAGCGGATACTAACATTAATCTCGACCTGACCTATCCGCTGCATGACATGCTGTTCCTCGCCTCGGGGCTGGAATATCGAACAGAAACCTTTGAGATTGTACAGGGACAGATTGAGTCTTGGGAAATTGGTCCATTGGCAAGTCAAGGATTTAGTTCTGGCTCTAATGGATTCCCCGGTTTCAGTGATATTGCTGAGGGCAGCTGGACCCGGTCTAACTTCGCAGGCTATTTGGAAAGCCAGTTAAGCCTTTTGAACTTTTGGACGGTTAGTGCTGCTGTCCGTGGTGAATACTTTGATGATTTTGGAAGCACAATCAACTATAAAATAGCAACGAACTACGGCATCACCGATACGCTCAAAGAAGTGGTTTCGCTTGATCCGATTGTTGACCTAAGGGTACGTGGCGGTTATAGCACCGGTTTCAGAGCACCGACACCCGGGCAGCAGAATGCCTTTAACGTCACAACGGAATTCGGTGAAAACAATACCTTAGTCAATAAAGGGACGATTCCTTCTACACACGCTGCTGCAGGTTTGGTCGGTGGTAAGGCACTTGAACCGGAAAAGTCAAAGAATTTCACGGTTGGAACGGTTGTCAGCCATGCTATTGCGAGTATTACCTTTGACTATTTCAACATTAAGGTCGAGGATCGGTTAGCACCGTCGAAAGACTTCCAGCGAGGCACGGATATTACTGAAGCACAGATTCAGCAGCTCGTGGCTGAAGGGATTACCAGTGCCGGAAATTTGCAGGAATTCCGATTCTTTACCAATGAATTTGAAACAAGCACGCAAGGTTTTGATGTGATTCTTACAGCACCCCTACTGGACGGAGCACTGAGTTTTGCTTATAACTACACGGCAACCACGGTAACCAAACGCAATCCTGATATCCTTGACGACACACGGGTTCGGCTATTAGAGGAAGGAGTTCCGCACCATCGCGGTAATGTAACGCTGACACAGGGTATTGGTGATAGTTTGGGAGTATTGGGACGGGTTAATTACTACGGTCCATGGTACGAGAGTGCTGTTGGGGCACAAACCTATAGTGGCGCGTTTTTAGTGGATATTGAAGTGAGTTATGCACTCATCGAAAACTTGGGGATCACAGTAGGTGTGAATAATGTCCTCAACGTTGAACCGGATAATATTACTTCGGCTGAGGGACCTGACGTGCCTTTTGATATTAAAGAGTTTCCTGCCAGAATCGTTGGGAGACCTTTCGGTGAGTATAGCCCTTATGGGTTTGGCGGCGCGTTCTGGTACACCAAAGTTGGTTATCGTTTTTAGGAACCGTGTGATTACTCGTTCGCGTGAGGAAGCGGTTTCCAGCGGCTTCCGAACATGAAAAGGGGTTTTATGTTATTTCAACAGAATAGGGCAACGCTCAGATGTATAGCGATTTTCGGAGTTCTTACCTCATTTTTTTTAAGTTGCAATCGCATTCAAGAAGTCGTTGCCCCGGATGGGATGGAGATCTCTGATAGCGGATCTACAGTCAAAATTGGTTTTATTTATAGTCCACCTGATCCCGGAACAACTCGGAATGGTGCGGAATTAGCAGTTGCCCTCGCAAATGCGGCAGGCGGAATTAACGGACTGCCGATAGAACTTCTCGTTAGAGACGATCAGCGAGATGCATTACGCAGTGTTCAACACGCGGAAGCGTTGATTGCTGCAGGCGTATCAGCAATTGTAGGTCCTGACTACAGCACGGTGGCTGTGGAGGTCGGAGCGGTTGTCCAGCGATACGGCATACCTATGGTGACAACTTACCCAACGAACCCAGATGTGCCTCAAAACGGGAACTTTTCATTTATGGGTGCCTACATTGATCCGTATCAGGCAAGGATAATGGCAGATTTCGCCATACAAGAATTGCAAGCGATGACAGCCGCTGTCCTCACGGAAACAGGGAACCCGTACTCGGAGGGACTATCAACCGCTTTTATTCAGAACTTTACCGCACAGGGCGGGACGATTGCTGTCCACCCGTTTTATGAGACAAGTACCACAGATTTCACCGAACAGTTAATGGCAATTACTGCTGTTGAACCTGCCGTTGATATTATCTTTTTACCAGGCTTGGGCTCCGAATTCCCACTGGCGGTTAAGCAGGCAAGGTCTGAAGCTATAAATATTTCTGCTACTTTTCTCGGTGGAGATGGTTGGGATCGACCCGACTTGGTTGAAATCGGTGGAACCGCACTTGAAGGTAGTTTCTTTGCGAACCATTTTTCACCCGACGGTCAATTGACCGAAGAGGCACGTCAATTTGTTGACGCTTATACCGAAAAATACGGCATCGCACCCGATGGCCCCGCTGCACTCGGATATGACGCTGCTACCATCGTAATTGAGGCGATGCGCAGAACAACTGACCTAACCCCCGCGGCTATTCGAGATCAAATTGAGGCGACTCAGGACTACAGTGGTGCAACAATATTATCCTATTTTGATGAAAATCGGCATGCAATCAAGGGTTTAGTCATTAATACCGTCAAAGATGGAAAGATACAGTTCCATCAATTTGTTAAACCATAATACTTAGCAATTATGTGACGCGAGGGCACTGTGCCTCGCAAATTTCTCGAAAGTGAGGTAAATTATAATGAGCAATCAGAGCAGAGATGCAGAATATACAATGGGGCGTAGTGAGGAAGAGACACAACGCTTAATCGAGCAATCACAACTCTATGACGATGTAACACGCCGTTTTTTCCTCAGAAGCGGGATCGCTAAAGGCATGAAAGTACTTGATGTTGGTAGTGGGGCAGGTGATGTCGCACTCACCCTCGCTGAATTTGTAGGGGCCGAAGGAAACGTCGTCGGTGTGGATATCAACCCAGATATTCTCAAAACGGCACAAGAGCGAGCCGATGCAGCCGGTTTTTCAAACGTTGAATTCATCGCCGGGGATACCCGAACGCTTGAACTTCCAAACGACTTTGATGCCATCGTCGGTAGACTTGTCCTGCTGTATATGGCGGACCCAGCAGAGGCACTTAAAAAGTTGAGCACCCATCTGCGCCCTGGAGGTATTATCGCCTTTCAAGATACTGAACTCGCACTCTACCGGACGGTTATACATCCCGATACACCTTTGATAAATCAGTTGGTTGAATGGGGGCTCACAGTGTTTGAACGTTCAGGCGCACATCTCAACATGGGTATGGAACTCTACCGCGTATTCGTTGATGCAGGTCTGCCTGAGCCTACCTTACACTTTGAGGCGCCCATGGGCGGTCCTGAAGGCTGGCCCGGGTTTGAGTATCTCGCCAACAGTTTTCGGAGCCTCATTCCGCTCATGGAGGCGTATGGCATTGCGACAAGTGAAGAGATAGATATCGACACACTCGCAGATCGGATTCAAGCGGAAGTCACGACCTCAAAGCGACCGCTCCTGTTACCGCCCCACATCACAGCGTATGCCTCCCTACCGATGTGAAAGGGATCGATGTATGGCGAAAGATCACGCGAAGAACTTGCACGCGTTAAATAGCGATGCTACCTATACGTTAGGACGCACCTTCCACGAAACAACCCGCCTCATTGAGCAATCAAGAATCTATGGCGAGTCAACGCACCGGCTTTGCAGACGAGCCGGTATTACAGTCGGAATGCGTGTGCTTGAAATCGGGAGCGGTGCCGGTGATGTCGCACTCATGCTTGCCGAACTTGTCGGACCGACAGGTAAGGTCGTTGGTGTGGATGTCAACGCAGATATTCTTGACACCGCACGCCAACGCGCAATTGATGCAGGTAGGCAGAACGTCGAATTCATCGCAGACGACGCGCGCGCCCTCACATTTCCAGAAAAATTTGATGCGATCGTTGGGCGGTTCGTGTTGATGTATATGGCGGATCCAGCAGAGGCATTCGCTACCTTCATGACGCACTTAAAACCTGGTGGGATCGCCGCATTTCAAGAACCGGAATACACACTCTATCCTACCTTCTTACATCCAGATACGCCGCTTATGAATCAGCTCATCACATGGATTTTGGATGTGTTTGCGCATTCAGGGGCGCATCTCAACATGGGGATTGGACTTTATCAGACTTTTGTAGACACAGGTTTACCACCACCGACGATGCATCTTGAGTCTCCGATCGGTGCCGAAAAAACGTGGGCTGGTTACCGATACATGGCGACTATCTTTCAGAGCCTACTGCCACTCCTCGAAAAGTATGGACTTGCTACTGCAGAACAGGTTGATGTAAATACGTTAGCCGCACGGATTCGGCAGGAGGTTATCGCCTCAAAACGTCCATTCTTTTTACCGCTGCATGTGACGGCATACGCAACACTCCCAACTTAATCAGAACTTGCGTAGTTTTTTCGCTGGTGGCGGAAACCTCGCCAGCACCCATAGGTGTCAATTTTAGAAAAAATAACCGCCAGGGCACCCAGGTCCGGTAGGTTCGGAATGTGATACAAGGAATGGATTTAGTCTATTCCCAGACTAAATCCCCCAACCGAACCGGATACTCCGCGGAAACCTTAAAGACTTCAAAACTCCTTCAGGCGCGTAGGTTGGGTTGAACGCCATTGAGAACTTGGGTATTGATATGCCAAACACACATGAAAGTCAATATCCTGTTCTATCTATTCAACAACGCAGTGAAACCCAACTTTACACGTTCATCGTCCGAGGAGTTTGAAAGTAAAAGCGTTGGGTTTCACTCGGTCCCTGGTGGCTATGGCGTATCTGGAGAAAGTTGTGTTTTTCTATGATTTTAGGGTTTCGGTGGCATCCGTTCAACCCAACCTACGGTGCTGCGGGCAATCTAAACCCTAAATTGATACCTATGCGGGAACCTCGCCAGCACCCAATTAAATTCCTATTGAACCCACTGTATGTGGCTAATTGCTGATTGCTGACTACTGACCGCCGATTGTTGACTCCTGACAACTGAAAACTGAAAACTAATAACCATAAAAAATGTGATTTTTGGTTGATATATGAATCGATATGTGGTATAATTATACAAAGTAATTTTAACGAATAAAATTCCATCTGAGAGGCATAGTCCTTTCGGTACATGCGCATTCAGATGGGGTTTACGCAATTAATCTCTGCTCCCTGCTTTTATGCTAACGGCAGAGGAGCCATCAGTCCGAAGAGAGGCATGAAAATTTGAAACCTTATGAACTCCTGCTTATCATTACGCCTGACCATGATGAAAACGAAGCAGAAGCACTTACTGACCAAGTAAAGGGCATCATCGAAAATGGTGGGACTCTCGTGAAACTTGATCCTTGGGGAAAAAAGCGACTCGCCTATCCGATCCGGAAACGGAGTGAAGGCTATTACGTGCTCTACATTTTTGAGAGCGCACCCGGTTTTGTCGCGGAATTAAACCAGGCTTTACACGTTATTGAAGCGATTCTCCGCTACATGATCGTACAATACGAAGATGATATAGATAAGTTGAAAGCCGAAATTGCCGCCGAGGCGGAGCCGCCAACACCCGAAGCGGAACAACCGACACCTGAAGTAGAGGCATCAACGCCTGATGATGCGGAAGCAGAAGAAGCAACAGATAATGATGCAGCGGCTGAAAATACAGCAGCGTCTGCCTGAAATAAGTATCGCTTGAATTTTAAACAGCGGGCTTTGGGCTTCTAATAAAAAGCACCGAAAGCCTCAAGAGTGTATAAAGAGGAGAAACCATGGCAAGTTACAACAAGGTCATCTTAATGGGAAACCTGACTCGCGACCCTGAAGTGAAATTCCTGCCGAGCGGGACAGCCGTCGCGAATTTTGGGTTGGCTATGAGTGAGCGCTATACGGATCGGCAGTCGGGCGAGCAAAAAGAAAATGTCTGTTTTGTGGATGTGGAAGCCTGGGATAGGCAAGCTGAACTTGTAGGCGAATATTTCAAAAAAGGTAGCCCAATTTTCATAGAAGGGTCTCTTAAATTTGATTCTTGGGAAGCCGAAGATGGCACCAAGCGGAATCGACTCAAAGTCAGACTTATGCGGTTCCAATTTGTTGGGCGGCGTGATGAAGATGAAATGGGCGGTGGTTACGCGAATGCCCAACCCGCAGCAGCACCAACACAAGCCGAATCTTATCAGGATGCCCCGGCACCTGAAGCGAGCAGCGCACCTTCCTCAACAGATGATGACATCCCGTTTTAAATATGGCTATCAGCCGTCGGCGATCAGTCATCAGTCTATTTAACCATCGGTTCTCTATCAGCAAATACCGCGTTGACGACGCCATCTTTGCTGACTGCTGATTGCTGACCACTGACGGCTATACTAAAAAAAGGAATAGAATTGATATGGCATTCCGTCGCAGACAGCGCTATCACAAAATTGAATCTTTTGACTACAAAGATGTGGATACGCTGCGAAAATTTATTAACGAACGTGGGAAAATTGTAAGTCGCCGGGTCACAGGGTTGTCAGCGAAGCAACAGCGAATGGTGACCCGTGCAGTGAAGCGCGCACGTAATATGGCACTCTTGCCATTTACACGATAGAAGTAGGGACAAATACAGATAATTGGTTCCCCTACAAATAGGGCTGTTTAGTTTTCTATTTTATTTGGCTTTCGGGTAATCAAATCCGGTAGGTGTGGTTTCCTAACCGCACCGGATCGAAAAAAGAAGACATGAAACCCGATAATTTCTTAAAACTAAATGACTCTACCTACAAAAGGGACTTTAGGTTTTTAATTATGGAAGTGATTCTAAAGAAAAGTGTTGAAGGACTCGGTGCACCGGGCGATGTGTTGAAAGTCGCCGATGGGTACGCACGGAACTACCTACTGCCGATGCAGTTGGCGGTGCATGCAACAGAGCGGAACCGTCGCTATCTTGAACACCAGAAACGAGTCATTGATCATCAAGAAGCGAAAGATAAAGAAGTCGCACGGGAAATCGCAGCACAGATTACTGGCGTTACGTGCACACTCAAAAGACGGGCTGGCGAAAATGATCGACTCTTCGGGTCTGTTACCTCTATGGATGTCGCAGAGGCTTTAAGGACTGAAGGGCTTGAATTAGAACGCCGATTCCTCGAACTCGCAGAACCGATCCGTGAACTCGGTGTCTTCATGGTACCAGTCAAATTGCATACAGATGTCGTTGTTGAACTCCGCGTTGTTGTTGAACGTGAGGCGTAATTATGCAGGCACAAGCAGTTGACGCCCTCTCTGACAAGGAAGCTGAACAAGCCGTACTTGGGGCTATGATGACTGAGAAGTCTGTTATCCCACGGGTAATTGCACTGCTTGGGCACACCTCTGATGCATTTTTTACGACTGACCATCAACTTATCTACGGAGCTATCCTTGCCGTATATGAGCGCGTTAGCAACGCTGATCCGCTTCTCGTCGCTGATGAATTGAAACGCACGAATCAGATCAATCGGACGGGCGGTGCAGGCTATCTGTATGAACTCCAAGCACCGATTGTCGAAACAGAGAGCACAGAGTTTTATGCCGATATTCTGCATGAAAAGGCGACGCGACGCCAACTCATCCAAGCAGGGTCCGTAATTCGAGATCTGGCACAAGACGAGAGCATAGAACTCGCTGAGGTACTCAACCAATCTCAAGAATCAGTCTTTGAACTCGGACAAACTGATGCTCAGCGCGGATTTCAGCCTATTAATCCACTCGTCACGACCAGTATTGATGCAATTGAAAAATTATTTCACAAGCAAGAACGGTTCTTAGGTGTTCCCACCGGGTTTATGGATTTCGATCACATGACATCCGGGTTGCAGCCTGGCAACTTTATCATTATTGCTGCGCGCCCGAGCATGGGAAAAACCACTTTGGTCCTGAATATGGCGCAGAATATCGCAATTGACCAGGAACGTCCGGTTGCCGTTTTTAGTTTGGAGATGCCCGCACAGGATATCGTCATGCGGATGCTATCTGCTGAATCGCGTATTGATTTTGGACGACTCCGAACCGGTAATTTTAGCGAGGATTATTGGCGACCCCTGACAGAAGCTGCGAGCCGATTATCTGAAGCACCTATTCTCATTAATGACAACCGAGGCCTTACCGTTCAAAGTCTACGTGCCGAAGGACGACGACTTAAAGGTGAACACGGGGACCTTGCACTTATTATCGTTGACTATTTGCAACTGCTCAGAGGGACAGGCAGGTACAATCAGCGTGAACAGGAAATCTCCGAAATATCACGTGCTTTGAAGGTCCTCGCATGGGAACTCAACGTCCCTATCGTTGCTTGCTCACAGTTGAGCCGTGAAGTGGAACGCCGCCCGGATAAACAACCCCAACTTTCAGATTTACGCGAATCCGGCGCAATTGAACAGGATGCCGATCTCGTTGCTTTTTTATACAGAGAAGATTATTACGAAGATGAAGATGCTGGTGACCGTGTTGAAGCAAACCTGATGATTAAAAAACAGCGTAACGGACCGACCGGAACTGTCGTTCTCTATTTTACTAAAAAGCAGATGCGGTTTGAAAACCCAAGTTAAACAGAAACATGAATCAGCAATCCGCTACGCGCGAAGCCTCCGGTCGGTTTCGGGCCCACCCAATATTAAGAAATATCAAAATTCGGTCGCACAATGTGCTTTCCGAAATAGGGCAAGCCTTTACGCTCTTTTTTCAAACACTTTTTCAAATTTTCCGTCCTCCCTTACAGTTCGATCTACTCGTGAAGCAGTTGTTGTTGATCGGTTTTAACTCTTTGGCTGTTGTTATGGTTTCAGGGTTTTTCACGGGGATGGTCTTAGGCGTTCAGGGATACATTCAACTCAAACCCTATGCCGTGGAAGGATCCGTCGCAAGATTCGTCTGCGTTTCGATCGTCAAAGAACTCGGACCGATGATTACTGCTTTCGTGCTCGCTGGACGTATCGGAGCCTCAATTACCGCTGAACTTTCAACGATGAAGGTTACCGAACAGATCGACGCGCTTGAAGTGATGGGAACAAATCCAGTTAAATATTTGGTCGTCCCGCGTTTTCTTGCATGTTCTATTATGCTACCCACGTTGACTATCTTTTCAACCTTCGCAGGTATTGCTGGCGGGTTTATTGCTGTTGTTACCTTCTTTGATGTCAACGGCTACTTTTTTCTTTTGGAGGCTCAAAAAAACCTCTATGTCGGTAGTGTGCTCATTAGTTTAATTAAGGCTACCTCCTTCGGTATGGCGATCGCGGCAGTGGGCTGCTACAAGGGATTTAGCATCTCCACCGCTGGCGGTGCTGAAGGGGTCGGCATTGCTACAACCGGATCCGCTGTTATTTCGCTGATCACTATTCTTATTTTAGACTTCGTCTTAAACCACATCCTCTTTAACATCTTGGGATTGATATAATTGGCGGCGTTCAAGGCGGACTTCACGCGCTACCAGACGATCAACCCTACCGGATGAACTGATCCTTCTATCACGCCTTGCACTCAGAAAGTATGATTTCAGTTAGAAATATTACCAAAAATTTTGGTGAGAAGAATGTTCTAAACGGATTGAACCTTGAGATTCCACGCGGCGAAACCCTTGTCATTATGGGACGGAGTGGGTCTGGTAAGAGCATCCTACTGAAAATTATCACCGGACTAATTTCTCCGGATTCTGGTGAAATTTGGTTTGATGGCACAGAAATCTCAAAACTGAAAACCAAAAAAATAAATATCCTCCGCCAAAAAATTGGGATGTTATTCCAGTCCGCTGCCTTGTTTGATTCGATGACTGTCGCTGAAAACGTTGCCTTTATGCTTGATCAGCATACAGACTACAGCAAACAGGAGATGCGGAAAATAGTTGATGAAAAACTTGCACTTGTAGATTTAGAAGGTGTTCAAGATTTACGCCCCGCGGAATTGAGCGGCGGCATGCGGAAACGGGTCGGACTCGCCCGAGCACTCGCTTTTGATCCGGAAGTGATTTTGTACGATGAACCGACGACCGGACTTGACCCAGTTACCTGTACGGAAATTAATCAACTCATCTGCGATTTACACGAACGCCTGCAAGTCACCTCTGTTGTCGTCACACACGATATGCACAGTGCCTTTAGCGTTGCAACGCGAATGGCTATGATTCATGAAGGCAAGCAGGTCGCTTATGGGAATCCTGACGAAATTATCAACGTTGATAATCCGATTGTGCAACAATTTGTCTTATTTGGGGCACCCGACCAAATCCTCAACATGGAGAACCCTATTTTGAAAGAGTATCTCGGGAGGTAACATGAATTTCTGGACTGCGTCTGTAAAAGTCGGTGTAATGGTTCTAATCGCAATCATTTTATTGACCGTTCTTCTTATAAATGCCGAAAATTGGCCCTGGGCAGCCGCTGGCGATGAATTAACTTTCCAATTCCGATCTGTCAACGGGCTTTATGTCGGCGCAGGGGTCTACCTATCCGGTGTGTCGATCGGTAAAGTGACGGCTATTGAACTCCGTCCCGATACCAATGATGTCCATATCAGAGCGAAAGTCAAAAATGGATTTAAATGGTTGCGGGAAGACTGCGGGGCAAGGATTTCGATGAATGGCTTCGTCGGGGAGGTTTACATCGCACTTGACAATGGACCCATTGGGTATCCACCCTTGAAACCCGCGAATCTGCCGATTGTTGGAAAAGATCCTGTTAATGCCTTAGAACTCCTTGAGCAGACAAGTGCAGGCATGACACAGGCGATTGAACTCACGACCGCTGCTAATGAAGTCCTGCAAGCCAACCAGGAAGCGATCCAACTCGCTATTAAAGAAATTCGACAAGTGGTTGCCCTCACCGGAAAAACCATTGAGAAATTAAGTGTTGACTCTGGAGAAACAGTCAAAACTTTAACACAACTTGCATTGGAAAACGATAAACGCTTTCAAGAAACCCTTGTAAAGGTCAACAATCTTATTACGCAGTTGGAAGGCGATTCTCTCATGGTCAGTAGTCATGTGAGTGATATTACGCGCGAAATCTTAAGACTCCTGAACCAAAACTCACCAAAACTGAACACCATTTTTACCGATGTACGCGCAACTACATCCGAATTTCGGCAAATCGCACAGGATTTTCGCTCAGACTTTAGTACGTTAGCCAACCAAGTTTCCACGCTTGTTTCACAAGGCAGCGATGCCATTAAAACCGGGGAAGCCAATATAGCACCAATCTTGGAGAATTTACAAAAGACAACCGACGCAATCAATACATTAGAGACGAATTTCAGCCATCTCCTGACTACACTCAATAAGGGTGAAGGCACTTTTGCGCAGCTGCTTAATTCACCGAAACCGCTTCAAGAAGTTCGAGGCACTTTGCGAAATCTTAATGAGACGATGAACGCTGTAACAGAACTCTCACAACGAACCAATGAACGGATCGGACGTTTTGAATCGCCGCTACAGTTTGGATGGGATTATGAACTCCGATATCTGAGTCTTGAAGAGCGGCTTTACAACGAACTGGCGTTTGTTCTCTCACCACAATCAAAGGCACATTACAGGATTGGTGTCGGTGTTCGGGACGAAACAGTTCGGTTTGAAGTTCAGTATGCACACGATCTAACAGACTACCTTCGCACGCGGGCTGGCTTCATGCGTTCCAGGGTCGGTGTGGGTGTAGATTTCTGGTTGTGGTCCCGACGTTTAGGTTTAAGTGTCGAAGGGGTCGGATTGACAAGTCGTGAACCCGAGTTGAACACAGAAGTCTCACTGCGATTCTTCAGATACGGGCAACTCCTGCTTGGTGCTGAGAATTTAACCGATGCGGATGGAAGACGTTGGACAACCGGATTCCGCTTTTTCAACAGCGAGTGGTAATATGAACAGCGCGAGAAAGGCTTATTTCAAACTTCCGCAGCATTGGAGTGATGGGTAGTATTAAAGATGGCACGAGAAAAACGTAGATTTGTCTGTCAAGAGTGTGGATATATAACGCCAAAGACGCTCGGACGCTGTCCGAGTTGTAAAAGTTGGCAAAGTTTCGCCGAAGAAGTCGAAACCCTCATTACGCCATCAAGACATCGCGGGATCGGACGGGCCTCTCGTGAACCTGAACCGATCTCACAGGTTACGGCGAGTGAGGTAGAACGCCACTTGACAGGAATGTCAGAGTTTGATAGGGTACTTGGTGGTGGCATTGTTCCGGGGGCAGTCGTCCTTATTGGTGGAGATCCTGGGATAGGTAAATCTACCCTATTGCTCCAGGCGAGTGATGCCTTGAGCCGGAATTATGGGGAGGTACTTTATGTTTCCGGCGAGGAGTCTGTGAGTCAGACAAAACTCAGGGCAACTCGACTCGGTGTAAAGTCTGATACACTCTATGTACTGTGTGAAAATGACTTGGAACAGATTGAAAAACATATTGATGCCCGGAAACCGAAGGTCGTCGTCATCGATTCTATCCAAGCCGTCTATTTGACAAGTATTCAATCTGCCCCGGGGAGTGTTACGCAGATTCGTGAGTGTACTGGACATCTCCTAATTTGCGCAAAGAACCGCAATATTCCGATATTTCTTGTCGGACATGTGACAAAGGAGGGGGCAATTGCTGGACCCCGCGTCTTGGAACACATGGTCGATACCGTACTCTATTTTGAAGGCGAAGGGCATCATATCTATCGCGTCCTCCGAGCGATCAAAAATCGATTCGGTTCGACAAACGAAATCGGAATATTTGAAATGCGGAACACTGGACTTGCGGATGTGATGAACCCTTCAGAGATTTTTTTGAGCGATAGGGAAGAACAGGTGTCAGGATCTGTCGTCGTCTCAAGTATGGAAGGGACACGCCCCTTACTCATGGAGGTACAGGCACTCGTGGTACCTACCAACTACGGAAATCCTCGCAATACAGCGACTGGTGTTGACCGACATCGAATCGCACTGCTCATCGCAGTACTCAATAAACGCGTGGGGATTGACGTTGGGGATTCCGATGTCTTTGTTAACATTACTGGTGGATTACGTATTGATGAACCCGGTATAGACCTCGGCGTACTGATGGCTATATCTTCAAGTCATCGGGATATGCCTATAGATCGGCAAACTGTGATGATTGGAGAAGTCGGACTCGGAGGCGAAATTCGACCTGTCACACATGTTGACAGGCGGATCCGAGAAGCCGCAAAATTGGGTTTCAAGCGAGCGGTCTTTCCCGAATACAACCGTAAAGGATTAAATATTGATGACGACATTGAACTTGTCGGTGTTAATGATGTATATGATAGCTTAGCGGCTTTGTTATAATAACCCAAGTTACCTCCTATTGAAATCAGATATAGATTTGTAGTGGATTCCAGAATTAATTGGACACGCTACACCGACGAAATTAGGAATGTTGATCGCATGAATCAACGCCGAGCGCGCATGTTGCTTTACAGTGAGAGTTGGTGGGGCGAGTACGCTGCAAAATCCCGCCTACCCGGAACGAAAATAGTTCTTTATTTTTTTCATCCACTATAGTTTGACTTGGCAATTGAATCTGAGTATACTAAATCTATAATGAGACATAATTAATCTATAAGTACATATTATTAAATTTGTGTCTTAAAGGTGGTAATTTAGGGTATAATATCAATTTGGTGTGAGGAGACCTCAATTCGTCGTAATATAAGAATACCCCGCGACGCATAGCAATTGTTTATACACTATAGCGTTCGCATTTTGCTTTTTTGTTGCAACCTAAGTTGCTCCCTGTAAAAATTGTTACTTTCATCTTGGTTTATTTTTCCGATTATGCTATTATTACCCTATAAAGATGCTATCATTGAATAAATTAAGAAGGAAATGATATTGTCTTTATACGGTTTTAGCAATTGAATCGGCATTTTTTGCTAACGTATAGCAAAAATTGGGAATATATAGACATATTAGAACCTAAATCCTACTTTATTGTAAGTCAGGTTTCCTGTCTCGTCATCAATGCTGTTTCGATAGTTGTATGTTTCAGCGGCTATCTCATAGATACTATTCTCTTCAGCAGCGATTCAAAGACGCGGACCTACAATTTATGTATGAGATGGCTTATACTATAAGTGGGGGCAAGCATTTATGGGGCTTTCTATCGCTTGGGTGAATTATCACCAGTGTCTGTTGAAGACTCCGTATTTTTCTATCTAATGACTGTTATATTAATGGTAAATGTTACAAGGAATCCCATATCTGAGTTGGCAAGGTATCAATTTTTTCAGTTTACGTGCAATTTTTGCACAATATTCTACAATTTTTGCGAATCCCAATAGAGGAGATTTGCAAAAATCTACCAATTCTGCATCAACGGCAGTTTTTTTGAAGAACAGGTACTTCTATTTATCTTGATGAACCAGTATGCATATGGATTTTGGACGCTTGGCAGTAAAGGTATCCTGGGGATTGCGGTGATAATTTTGACGCGAATATTAAGTATTACTGAGTATTGGCATGAAACTTGCTTAAAATAACTCAATGTGTTCGGTTTTAACAATTTCCAAGTTACCCACCCTCAGGGCCTATATATGCTTAGGTCGAACTCACGTTGATACGATTTGTGATTTGTTAGTTTTCATTGAGATTAAACGTAAATGTTATTGAATTGGTGTGCAAAAGGGGCGTCTGCAAATCCGAGAGCAGATGCGTAGGACCCGGGGATCTTGTAAGCGTGGGTAGCAACCGCGACTGCGAGTGATAGGGTATTTGGATAAAGAAAGTAAAGGACAAAAAATGCAAGTTTGGGGGATTCGTCTCTTTTTTATACTCGCAAGCGCAGCGGGTTGTTACATCGTCTACGACAATCCACTATTTACGATTATTGGGTTTGTTGTAGCACTGATCCTTGTTGGCGCAGAATTTTGCCTACATATACCTAATCTGCGTGGTATTGTTGCCAGCGCGATAGGACTCTCTATTGGCCTATTAATTTCCTGTGGTGTATTAAGCCTTTTTTCTCTATCTAATGATAATCTCAAGCTGGTGATTGGCCTCGGTATAGGGTACGCGGGTCTTATAGGTGGCTACCGACTCTCTACATCGGTGAATTTATCCCATGTCTTCGGATCAGATACGTCTAACCGAACTGGCGAATCGCGAGCTGGGAAAGTTACAAATAGCTTAAAAATTTTAGACACAAGTGTTATTATTGATGGTAGAATTCTTGAAATCTGTCAGACAAAATTCATTGAAGGAACGCTTGTTATCCCACGGTTTGTTCTCAATGAATTGCAACATATTGCAGATTCTACAGAGCCCCTTCGCCGAAATAAAGGGCGACGCGGGTTTGATATTCTCCGAGCACTTCAGAATAATCCAGCGATTGTTGTTGAGATCACTGAGGAGGAGGTGCCACATCTACCAGAAGTGGATGCGAAGTTGGTACATCTCGCGCAAAAACGAGATGCCACAATCGTAACTAACGATCTAAATCTCAACAAGGTCGCGGAATTACAAAGTGTGAGGGTGCTTAATATCAATGAATTATCAAATGCTGTGCGTCCTGTCGTGATTGCTGGGGAAGTGATTCAAGTGCTCCTTCTTAAAGAAGGGAAAGAACCGAATCAAGGGGTCGGTTACCTTGATGATGGAACTATGGTCATCGTTGAAGAAGGAAAGCCCTACATCGGGAAAACGCTTAACGTTGAGGTTACGCAGATGCTGCGGACGAGCGCAGGGCAGATGATTTTCACACGGATCGAAGAAGATGAAATGGGCACTGATGAACAGCAAGGTGTGCACTCTTATCCCCGCAGCTGGTAAAGGGAACCGGATGGCACGCTCGCTTAAAAAACCGTACCTAAAATTGGCAAAGAAGCCTATTTTGGCGCATACTATCCAGCGATTTGAGCAAAATACTGCTGTGGATGCGATTTTCGTCATCGTTGACGAAGGTGATTTCAGCGAATGTTGTAAAACCGTGTTGGACCCATATCCCTTTACAAAGGTACAGAAGCTCGTCGCAGGAGGGGAGACTCGACAGAGGTCTGTCTACAACGGGGTACGTGCGCTTTCGGCAGATGTGGATTTTGTTATTGTTCACGACGGGGTACGTCCGTTTGTGACTGACGAAACCATTTTTGCTTGTCTCACCGCCGCGGACGAATGCGGGGCTGCTGTGGCTGCCGTGCCAGTCAAAGATACGATCAAAGTCGCCGACGAGAACTGTTTTATTACTGAAACGCCAGATCGGGAAAGACTCTGGGCAGTGCAAACACCTCAGGTCTTTCGGAAAACTTTATTGCAAGAAGCACATCAGACAGCACGCGAGCAGCAACTCACAGTAACCGATGATGCGGCACTTGTTGAACAACTCGGTTTTCCTGTGCAATTAGTAAAAGGAAGTTACGCGAATTTGAAGATAACCACACCTGTCGATTTGCAAATTGCTGAAGTCTTGGTGTCGGATCCAACACTCTGGTAGGTGTTTCTATTTCGCTCTATTCGGCATGAAGTTGATTAAACGTGAACTTGAAAATAAATCTGTAGGTGTTTTTGCTGGGTGTTTCCCCTCGGTAGAGCGGTAAACATACTAAAAAAACTCATAATTTGGACAGATGTGCCGTTTTTCAAGGCACTCTCTGCGTCAATAGCGGTAGCGAAACCCAACATTCCACTTTTATCAAACTCACGATAAGAAAAATAAAACTGTAGAAGGGAAAATGCGAGTAGGTATCGGTTACGACGTTCATCGGTTGGTCGAAAATCGAAAATTGGTTTTAGGTGGTATTGAGATTCCATATCATTTGGGACTCTTGGGACATTCAGACGCAGATGTCTTGACACATGCAATTGTAGATGCTATACTGGGGGCAGCAGCGCTCGGTGATATCGGCACACATTTTCCAGATACGGATCCCCTTTATGAGGGAATGGATAGCCTCGTTTTCCTACGGGATACCGCTTTGAAAGTGACGGCGTGTGGCTACCAGATCGAAAATATAGACAGCACGATTATCGCACAACGCCCGAAATTGGCACCTTACATTTCAGAAATCCGAAAGCAGCTTGCCAACACACTTGATATTGCCGTGGCGCAGGTAAACATTAAAGCCACAACGGCGGAAGAATTGGGCATTATCGGAGAAGGAAAAGCAATTGTCGCTCATGCTGTTGCCTGTCTTTCCTCGTTGTAGCGGTTTTTTCTAAGCAAGGTCAAGAGGAGTCCAAACCATAAAAAATGGGAATGAAAATCTATAACTCGTTGAGCCGACAGTTAGAGGATTTTGTGCCACTAAATCCTGAGCAGGTGTCGATCTACAGTTGCGGTCCCACTGTTTACGACTACATTCACATGGGAAACGCGCGCACCGCTTTGATAACAGATATTATTCGACGTTATCTCGTGTATAAGGGGTACAACGTCAAACTGGTTCAAAACCTGACAGATATTGATGACAAAATTATCAACCGCGCTGCGGAGTTAGGGGTCAGCGCGAAGCAGCTTGCACACCAGAATGGCGAAGCGTTCTTTGAGGATTCACAACGCCTCGGTATTCAACCCGCGGATGTCCATCCGAAAGCAACTGAACACATCCCCGAGATGATAGATTTGATTCAAATCCTGATTGAGAAGGGCGCGGCTTATGTCATTGACGGGAGCGTCTATTATCGGGTGAATCAGTTCGCTGAGTACGGAAAACTTTCCAATCGGAAGCCGGAGGATTTGCTCGCTGGCGCGCGCGTTGAAATTGATGAACGCAAAGAGGATCCCCGAGATTTTGATATGTGGAAAGCCGCAAAACCGGGTGAACCCTCGTGGGAGAGCCCATGGGGCAGAGGCAGACCCGGATGGCATATCGAATGCTCTGCCATGGCAATGAAACATCTCGGTGAAACGATTGACATCCACGCCGGTGGAGAGGATTTGCAGTTCCCTCACCATGAAAATGAAATCGCACAGAGCGAATTAGCCACCGGATGCACTTTCGCACGTTATTGGATGCACGTCGCTTTTCTAAAGATTGATGGTAAGCGAATGGGTAAATCGGAACAGAACTTTATCTTACTTCGAGATGCGCTGGACCATTATCCCACCGAAGTCATTCGTCATTTTCTTATTTCCGCACACTACCGCCATCCGCTTGACTACAATCCAGAAAGTTTGACAAAATCAGAAGGCGCACTCAGACGTTTAAACAATTGTTTGGACGCGTTAAAAAACTACAACGCGGACGTTGAAACAAACGAAACGACGGAGGTGCCGCTACAGCACGCTGTTCAGGAGATGAAGTTCGAGTTTACGCAGGCAATGGATACCGACTTCAATACTGCACAAGCACTTGGTGCTATTTTTACCCTTGTCGGCGAGGTTAACAAATCACTCAGCACGTTCGATGAAGCGGCAGCTCCCGCGCTTGCACAAGCATATCAGGCGTTGACCGAAACTTGTCAAGTTCTTGGCATCTATGATGTGGAGCCTCAGAATGACGATAGCGACAACGTCCAGCAACACGATCAGATCATTAACCTTCTCTTGGAAATAAGGCAGGATGCCCGCGATCGAAAAGATTGGGAGACATCCGATAAAATTCGTGACCGACTGAAAGAGTTGAATGTTGAAATCCAAGATACGCCCCAAGGGGCAACCTGGAAATTCTTGGCACGCTCCTAACCGCATCGGTTACATAACGCTCAATCCTTGAGACGGACCCAAAAAGAACATGAAAATCTGTTTAATTCTAAAACCTACCCTAAATAGCCCTCCCAATAATCCCTTGACATTTGAGAGTATTAACGAACGCATGATATCAAAAACTTCTTGTGTTTGAGAATACTCACCGCTAAAGCTCTGAACTTTATGGCGGATTGGAACTATCATTATTTCCTTGAAATGTCAAAAATTCTTTTGACGTTTCGTCTAAAATCGTGTAAAATACTTCTTAGCGACTCGATCGTGCATCTGTTGCGTGTGTACTTCCCAGAAGTTCCTTCCCACTAACGGATGGGGATTCCGGTTGTGAATACGCGTTCTGGACACTATAGACCCAGTAGGCTCACGTAAAGCTGCGACACGAGTGGTAGAAGAATAACGCCATTTCTTAAAAAAGGAGTTGAAAATGTTTTATCAATTCACAGTAGCCTTCTCGTTAATTTGTTTGATTCTCATGACCGGATGCAGTGCTCTTTTTTCCGAGCAGGAGTGGAGCGACAATTACGCCCTCATGGAAGGTGTACAGTCTACGAGTCCACAAATGATTGATGGAAAATTGAACACCATCGGTGAAACAACGTTCCCCGCAAGTATGGAAGGGTTCATGGGGGCGAATGCCGCATCGCAGGTGATTGTTACATTGCCGGAAAAAAAGGTCATCCGTCGGATTGTCATACACTCGGATAATTTGTCAGCGTTTGATATTTACGCAGATAAAGGGAGTATCGCGGTTGAAGCGGATTGGCAGCTTATTAAGGATGTGAAAAGCGTCAAGCAGAGTCCATTTCAAGTTTCGCTGTTGATCCCGTTTCCGACAAGTCGAATCCGGCTACGGGTTTTGGGCACCAAAGATGATGCCTTGCTAAACCGACAGCAACGCGCAAGGTCTGGCGGGTTCCGCGGATGGAATGCCAATCGCCGGGCAGCTGCTAAAATCCGAGAAATTGAACTCTACGGCTACAAAACTGCTGATCAAGTAGAAGCAGAGGCAGCTACCGATAAGCGGGAAAAAGAACTTGATGATTTACTCCAATTAGAGTAACATAGAAATTGATACCCATGCCAGAGTCATTCAATTCTTCTTTAGAAGACATATCTGAAAGTTCCAATGCTATAGGAGCGATCTCCGAATCGCGACTTCTTCGACAAAAGTACCGAAAAACCGAAAACTGAATGGCTCTGATACCAAGGCGGTTGGTTCTACAACGCCGCCTCAACTTCATGCTATCCGGAGCGGCAAGCGTGTCGTTATCCGGGACAAGGAGACAATATATGCGTTTTATATTATTCTTGATGACCCTCGCCGTAGTGGTTGGGTTATCAGGCTGTATTCTCGCCTCAAACCCTTCGTTTAACCGGAGCAAAAATATCGCACTTGACGCTACGAGTGAGGATACGAAGTACCATGACGATAATATGTACTCGGTTGGAGAGACGGGACCTATTCTTGAAGATGAAAAGGATGAAGCATCCCAGCAGGAATCTGATGATTACACCGAAGCGGTACTCAAATGGCGACAACCACAGACGATTCAACAAGTCGTTGTGAAAGCCGAGCCTGGGCAGCTGGAATTCTTCTACGTACAGTATATGGATGATGAAGGGGAATGGATCACAGTAAAACATGTCCGAGACAACATGCGGCCTGTTTACACCTTTACCTTGAGGGACCCAATTGTAACGACTAAGTTTCGCCTCAAAGTGCCGCGGCGTTGGGACTCACGGCGCGTCGGCGGGCAGAAACGCTCAACACGCGGCGAAACCGGCGCACCGAGTATGCAGGAGTACAAGAAAATTCAAGAGATTGAACTCTATTATGCACTCCCGCTCGACCCGATGGAAGCCGGAACAGCGGAATAGTGCCAGAACCACTGGCAGTTATCGGAGGAATGGTTATCAGTTTTCAGTTAAGGGGATTCTTGTAACTGACAACTGAGGACTGACAACTGGCGACTCCTAAAACTGACAACTACTAAAAATGCTTTCTAACGAGACAATCAGCCTAATTCATCTAAACATGATTCAAGGGGTTGGACTAAAAACCGTTCAACGCCTGCGCGATGCTTTTGGGAGCGCAGCGCGCACACTTCAGGCGACACCCGACGAACTCGAAAAGATAGACCAACTTTCGCCTGCGATGCTGGACCTCCTGAAGCGTAAACCAATTCAGTATCCAATAGAACGCGAATTGGAATTAATACGCGAATACGATTGTCAGGTACTGACGCTTTATGATGCCGCATATCCGCAGTGCTTGAAGGAAATTGATACACCGCCTCTCGTGCTGTATATCAGAGGTGAACTCACACCGGAAGACTCACTCAGCCTTTCGATCGTCGGTTCTCGCGATGCGAAAGATTACGGACGAAAGGTGAGTTATCGACTGAGTTATCAACTTGCACAGCGCGGACTCACGATCGTTAGTGGGTTAGCGAGAGGTATTGATACCTCGGCGCATCGCGGCGCATTGGAAGCCGGCGGTAGAACAATCGCTGTGATGGGAAGCGGCTTGAATTTCATCTATCCCGCAGCGAATGGTGATCTCGCTGAGAAAATTACGGAATCTGGCGCGCTAATTTCCGAATTCCCGATGGGGGTCAAGCCGAAACCGAGGAATTTTCCACGCCGGAACCGTATCATCAGTGGGCTAACGCTCGGCACTGTTGTCGTCGAAGCGTCAAACCGAAGCGGTGCTCTCATTACCGCACGTCTCGCTGGTGAACAGGGCAGAGAAGTCTTCGCTGTACCTGGAGAGATCTTTTCCGAACTCTCAACCGGCACCCACAAATTGATTAACAACGGCGCGAAACTCATCAATACTGTGGACGACCTCCTCAATGAAATACCGCCGTACGCATTAAACCGGATCCAGTCCGATGTGCCAACATCGCAGATGCCAGGTGCAGAGGCGGAATCTTCACAACAATCCACTAAAAAGAGCGATCCGAAACCTGCAGCCGCACAATCTCCCGCTAAAGTGCAACAACCCATCCAGAGCGCACCGCCACCGGGTTTAACACCCGACGAGAGAACAGTCTTTGACGCTATTGAGGCACCCGCATCACATATTGATACGATTGTTCGGACGACACAACTACCGATTGGTCAGGTGTCGAGTGTTCTGTTGATGTTAGAACTCAAAGGCATCGTTCAACAATTGCCAGGCAAACAATTCACTAAGAGCGGTTAATAAATTGCCGCATCGCAGAGAGAAATTGAGATATTGAATGGAAACGAACTTGACCTTCCAGTATGACAGGGATGCTGATATTCTGTACGTAAACACTTGTGCACCGTATCCTGAGCAGGAGAGCGAGGAGCTTACTGATGAAATCATCGCTCGCTTCAATCCAAACACGGGGGACATCGAAAATCTGGAGGTTTTATTTTTCTCCACACGTTTGTTGCGTGAAGAGTTATTTCACTTACCCATTTCCGCCCGTTTACAGTTAAACGAAGAATGATGATATTCATCTTAAAAAAATGAAAATACTCGGTATTGATACCTCATGTGATGAAACCGCCGCCGCGGTCGTTGCGGATGGCAAAGAAGTGCTTTCTAATGTTGTCGCTTCACAGGTTGAGGCACACCAAGAATACGGTGGCATCGTCCCGGAACTCGCATCCCGCAAACATATTGAAGCCATTAACTACATTGTCAGCAGGACATTAGCAGAGGCGGATGTCACATTTAAAGATTTGGAAGCGATAGCCGTGACAAATCGCCCCGGCTTAATCGGGGCACTGCTTGTCGGTGTCGCAGCAGCGAAAAGCCTCGCTTATTGTCACGGTCTGCCGTTACTCGGTATTAATCACATTGAGGGACATATCTACGCCAACTATATGGTGCATGATACGCTAACCTTTCCACATATCTGTCTCACAGTCTCTGGTGGACATACGCTACTCGTAGAGGTTCACGAAGGATGGAGATACAAAGTATTGGGAAGCACGCAAGACGATGCCGCCGGTGAGGTCTACGATAAGGTTGCGAAGTACCTCGGACTCGGTTTTCCCGGAGGGAAGGTCATTGATGAACTTGCACAGAAAGGGAACCCTTCAGCGATAAAATTTCCCAGACCGATGCGCAATAGTGGGGATTACCAGTTCAGTTTTAGCGGTATCAAGACCTCAGTCCGTTATTTTGTAGAGAAAGCACGGCGTGCAGGCGTACTCGTGGAAAATGAACAAGAGCCTGCTAAGGATACAAATCCTGATACAGTAACCGTTGAAGATATTGCAGCAAGTTTTCAAGCTGCTGTCGTAGATGTCTTGGTTTACAAGTCAATCCGTGCCGCGAAGTCCACGAGTACCAGAGCGATAACGCTAACGGGGGGCGTTGCCGCAAATAGCCAACTTCGCGCTTCGCTGAAAATCGCCGCCGCTGAAATCGGTGCCGAAGTCTACTATCCGCCTATGAACTTGTGTACAGATAACGGTGCAATGATCGCCGGGATCGCTTACGAAAAATATAAGCAGGGACTCCGAGATGAACTCTCTCTGAATGCTGCTGCAAACGGTTCTATTGTGGATGTCTAAACAGGAGACGGATTTTGGAACCTGATGTGTGTGTTGAAGCTGTAAAAACCTTGAAATCAGGCGGTATTATCGCCATCCCTACCGACACAGTTTACGGTTTAGGAGCGGACCCATTTAACGCAGATGCTGTACAAAGACTCTACACGTTAAAAGGACGACCAGACGGTAAACCGATTCCACTTGTACTGAGTTCGGTTGATGATGTCTATCGCGTTGCCCAAAACTTACCAGACTATTTCTTTCACCTCACGGATCGGTTTTGGCCCGGTGGTTTGACGATTATTGTTGAGGCGAAAGGTCTGCTGCCTGTATTGACAGCTGGTGGCAACACGGTTGGCGTACGCATTCCGGACAATCCACTACTTCTGAAAATCCTGAAAACCTTTGGCGGCCCCGCGGCGATAACAAGCGCGAATCTATCAGGGGAACCGCCAGCCACCTCTCCAAAAGAAATTGGTGCCGAACTCGCATCGCGAATTGATGTGATTGTCGATGGCGGCAAAACACCAGGCCCTATTCCGTCCACAGTCTATGACATCTCAGTCTCACCGCCGCTGATCCGACGGCACGGCGTGATTTCAGAAAAGACACTCGCTAAGGAGCTCGCGTGCTACAACAAGCTTTAAAGCAGCTGCTACAATTTTTAGCCACACCTACTGGAAATTGGGTTATATTCGGTGTCATCAGTTTTGTCGTGTTGGCGATTGTCTATCACAAAAAGCGGCAGATTCCAGGGTTAACAGTAGAGGTTATCCGAGATGATACGTGGTTTATCAACCGCGATGACAACCATCGCCTCGCCATCGTTGTATCCTTGCATCTAATTAACAAATCCGCCGCGCCTATCCGGATTCGGACCTGTAAGTTAAGCGGATACGCCCCCAAGCCACCGCCTGAAAAATTGGTTTTAGAGGGACATGATATGAGTGTTGAACTTGAATACCCGAAGCACGATCTCTTTGCTGGTGCAGGTGGACATCCTTCCGAGCACACATCGGAGTACGTCCTCAATCCTTATACGGAACAACGAATGTGGGTTTTCTACCACTCCGGTATTGTCACAATGACGAACATGCTGCGCGCCCCAATTGTGATTAAAGATATGAATCGGAAGCGTAAGTCTATCCAAATAGCAGTGCCTCGCAATATGGAGCAGATTCAGCTCTATCGCGAGGCAGCGATGCGATGGTAATTTAAGTGAGTTCGGAAAGTTTAACGGTTCTGCCATCCGCTGCTGCGGACATATCCGCAGCGAACACAACGCGGTGTGTTTCAAACGCAGTATCAAAATCGGTCAACGGCATCGGTTCATTGCGTCCAATACTGTCTATGAACGCTTGGAACTGCGGTTCATACGGATGATCACTAACATCACCGGAATCAATGAGTGAAGTCTCAAGTGTGCTCCACTTGCTTTTATCCATCCCTTTAAGTTTTGAGGAATAGATACGGTTGTCAAGTAGGCTGCCTTCACTGCCGACGAGATGGATATGGAAGTAGTAGGGCTGCAAGCAGTCTACACAAGAGGTAACTTTCCCTATCTTTCCACCGCCTTCAAACTTAAGGAGACTCACACTGGTCGTCTTATATTCATAAGGTTGAAAATCAGCACCTGTGGATTGTGTGTGATAACCAGTTACCTCTTCAACGTTTCCATCCATGAAAAAGAGGAGCGCATCAAGCGCATGACACCCAGCGGTGAGTAGGGTGCTACCGCCAAAATCTTTTTTCTTGTTCCATTCGTATTGCCCATACCAGGGGCCAATACCGTGGTAATAATCAACTTCGGCATAGTGGAGTTCGCCGAGCAGCCCGTTGTCAATTACGGAGCGGATCATCGTGAAATGCGCACTATATCGGCACTCAAAGCAGACGCAGACATTAACACCGTTGCTTTTGACGGCATCGCGAACGGTTTTCGCATCTTCGTATGTGAGGCAGATTGGTTTCTCAATAATGAGATGTTTTCCCGCTTCCGCAGCAGCGATGGCTTGTTCCGCATGGAAAGGGTGTGGTGTACAAATGTCAATAATATGGACGTCCGGGTCAGCAAGCATTTTATCAAAATCGGTATAGGCTTTAAGGGGTGTTCCATAAGTTTCCGCCAATACAGATTCATCGTGTTCGCGCCGTGAGCAGATAGCAGTGACATCCGAACCTGTAACGGCTTTAAAGGCTTCGATATGGGCACCGGCTACCCAACCAAGTCCAACGATTCCAACGTTTAGGTTATCCATTCTAAATCTCCTTTGACAACTGATAACTGATAACTGATGACTATCATATCACAGATGCAGATTTTTGAGCGAAAAAATTAGTTGATATAATTTTCGTTTTCTTGTATAATTAAAAAGAATCGGCGTTATGTATCATTGATTTTTAGCATATACGCCGTGGGGGCAGCAAAACACACTGCGCGGAACAGAGGCAGAAAATGAATCAAGAGGCGTTTGAAGTACTCCTGTTAAATCAACTTTCTGAGATAAGCGGCAGGATATCGTCTATGGGTGAGAGGATATCGTCTATGAATGTGAGAATATCCTCTGTGGATGAGGGAATGTCGTCTGTCGACAACAGGCTCGCATCGCTTGAGCAAGGAATGGCATGGATGCGCGGGAAGCTTGAAAGACGGGGTGAATTCTGGGCGAACATAAAGTCTTGGATCGCCCTCGTTGTTGCTGTCGCAGCCATCAGTTTTGCATGGCTAAAATAGATGAAGGAGACGATTCCGATGGAGACTAAAATTTCCGATGTCTTCCCCCCGAAATTTGCAAAAGAAGGGTTAACTTTCGACGATGTTTTGCTGATTCCGGCTGAATCGGAGGTGTTACCGGAGCAAGTGGATACGAGTACACAACTGACACGTAACCTCCGGCTAAACATTCCTATCTGTAGCGCGCCTATGGATACTGTCACCGAATCTGCTCTTGCGATTGCGCTTGCACGCGAAGGAGGCATCGGAATAATTCATTATAACTGCTCTATTGATGAGCAGGTTTCTGAGGTTGACCGGGTAAAACGATCCGAGAGCGGTATGATTACTGCACCGATTACGCTGACACAGGATAAGACGATTCGGGACGCACTTCAGGTGACAGCGCGTTACCACATCGGTGGCGTACCTATCGTTACCCAAGACGGGTATCTCGTCGGTTTGATTACCAACCGCGACCTGAAATATGAGGATAATCTCGAACTGCCTGTAACCGCACGAATGACACCGAAGGATAAACTGATTACCGCATCACCAGGAATTACACTTGATAAGGCGAAAGAGATACTCCACAAATCTCGAAAAGAAAAACTGCCGATTGTCGATGAAGGCTTTCGACTCTGTGGGTTGATTACTATTAAGGATATTGATAAGGTTCAGATGTTTCCACAGGCGTGTAAGGACAGTGCCGGTCGGTTGCGGGTTGGTGCCGCTGTTCTACCGTCAACGCCTCTCGGAGATGTTGACCGACTCGTCGGAGCAGGTGTCGATGTGCTTGTATTAGATACAGCACACGGTCATTCCAAAAACGTGATCCGATCGACAGAATACCTTAAATCCCACTTTCCAAACGTTGAACTCGTCGCAGGCAATGTCGTCACACCGGAAGCCACGCGAAGCCTTATTGATGCTGGTGCCGATGCAGTGAAAGTCGGTGTTGGCCCTGGTTCCATTTGCACAACACGCGTCGTAGCAGGCGTTAGCATCCCTCAAATTACCGCAATCCACGATTGTGCGGCGGAAGCCGATAAGGCAGAAGTCCCAATTATCGCTGATGGTGGTATTCGCTACTCTGGCGACATCGCGAAAGCCGTCGGCGCAGGCGCGAGCTCCGTGATGATTGGCAGCCTACTCGCTGGCACCGATGAAAGCCCTGGAGATACAGTCATTTATCAAGGACGCACCTATAAAATTCACCGCGGCATGGGTTCAATTGGCGCATTACGAAAGCGGAATACTCAACACGCAGCAGACAGCGCAGAAGATCTCTCTAAAATCGTGCCTCGTGGAATTGAGGGACGTGTCCCGCACAAAGGGAAACTCAGCAATTTTGTTTATCAATTAGTCGGTGGAATCCGATCTGCTATGGGGTATTGTGGAACCCCAGATATTAACACATTACGCACGAATAGTCAATTCGTCCGAATGACCAGCAGCGGTTACCGAGAAAGCCATCCGCACGACATTGATATTACAGAGGAGGCACCGAATTATACAGTTGCAAATCTCAACGCGTAGGTACTATTCAGTGATTTTTCTCAGCTAATGATATAACAGGGTCTTATACCGAAATCCAAAAATATGTAGACATTTTTCAGAAAGATTACACTTTACCTTGGTAACATTTTTTAAAAACAAAATTAAAGAAAAAACGTCTTTGAACCTATACAGGGTCTGGATTCCTAACGAAAATTAAAAAATTACCGAAAAACGAAAAAAGTTACCATTTGGTAACTTTTTGACGAGATTCTGGTATAAAATTGGACCCCGTGGATTGTCTCCGACGGTGTAAAATCCAACAGCAAAATAGGTATTATATATTTTTTAGATTTTACCATAATATTCGCTAAAACCCAGACAGGTTCAAAGGGTTTCGCTGATTACAAATATCATTACTTGGGCAATACCTTATTATCTTATCGTGCTTTTCGCCGTGTTTTCGACAGCCAGCGGTTTGCACGAACACAGAAAGGATGTGTTGTATGAAAGTTAACGAAGAGATGTCATTTTGGGATAGGCTCTATATTCCAGCGTTGATTAAGGGAATGCTTACCACACTGAAGCATATTCCAAAGAAAAAATTGACATACCAGTACCCTGAAGATCCGAGGAGTGTGGATGAACGGAACGATCGGTATCGCGGCATTCACAAACTCACGACGACAGAGAAAGATGAGATCAAGTGCGTAGCATGTTTCTTATGCGCGACTGCCTGTCCGGCTGATTGTATTACCATTCAGGCCGCACCCGCACCGGAAGGTTGGACAACCAAAGAAGGCTACCCGCGCGAAAAGTATCCCGATGTCTTTGAAATCAATATGCTCCGCTGCATCTTTTGTGGGTATTGTGTTGAAGCTTGTCCGGAAGATGCTATCCGGATGACAGGCTTAACGCTCCCTCAATACTTCCGTGAACGCCAGGAAGAGGGCGAAAGTCTTGGGAGCTCGCGCAGTGACTTCATTTTTGACCGAGACATGCTTGTCGCTAACAACGACATCCCTCAAGAGGGACTCAGTGTTGAAGCGAAGTAGGAATTAATGGCATCATACGCTCCGTTTCCGAAAAAAAAGTACAGTATTATCTACGCAGATCCGCCCTGGGATTACAAAGGACAACTTCAACACACGGGGAGCGGTGGCAAAGACAGCGGAGGCGCAATTCGGCATTATCCGACTGTACCGGTGTCAGAAATGGAGACGTGGGATATTACTGCTATTAGTGAAGAGAATTGCCTGCTTTTTATGTGGAGTTCGTCTCCGCACTTGGATCAAGCCATTCGGCTTGGCAAGGCTTGGGGGTTTCAGTGGGCAACAATCGCCTTTATTTGGGATAAACAACGCGTAAACCCCGGTTTTTATACGATGAGCCAGTGTGAGTTGTGCCTCGTTTTCAAACGCGGTAAAATTCCACAGCCACGCGGGGCGCGAAACGTTAGGCAACTCGTTCAAACCAAACGGTCACGCCACTCTGAAAAACCGGATGTCGTGCGTGAGCGGATTGAGGAAATGTTTCCGCATCAGTGTAAGATTGAACTGTTTGCACGCAAGCAGACACAAGGCTGGGACGCATGGGGACTTGAGGTTCAGTTGTCTTCGTGACATTTATCACGCAGCACTGAAACATCAGATTAGCCGATAAGGCGGGAGCAAAATACTGATTTTTTTTCTTATCATTTCGGTTGATGTAAGCACAAAGGGTGCTTTCTGGCTAAAGTTATACTGAAGTTGGCTTACTTTTACGACAGTCAAAACTTTCATTATAGCACTATTACGGAAAATATCTGTTCGTGTTGTGTTTACTATCAATCTATAATTTATTTAACTGACTGGGCGCAACGGTTTGCCTTAAAACGTGATCTTTGCGCATATATCAGTCATTTACAAATTCATTGCCTGAATTTATTTGAAAGGCACATATCAAATCGACCCAATGCAAGGATTATCACTTAATTTTCGTTCAGAGACGCTTTTTACGTTAGTTGATAAAATCAAATCCAGTATTGAGGGACGAATGAGTTGGGGAGATACTTTTGGCTTGGGGCTTGGTGTCAAATCCGATAAACATCTGATCGTTTGGACACCGAAAGAGACTTCAGAGGGCGACATTCTACCCGGTTTTGACTCAGAAGATGGCGAACTAACGCTGAAAATGCGACCACGTCCAGGGGCATGGGTCTCTTGGATTGACGAAGCGAAAGTCACTGCTGAGACACAAGACGACTATGACCGGGTCCATAGAAGTATACAAGAATTGGAACGGAATGCACGCCAAATCACAGAATTCGCCGATGGCGTTGTCTCGGACATAACCATCCAAAATTTGGGAAAATCCCTGACGCTTTCTGAACTTACACAGGATGTTTTGAAAGCACGTTTGGCAATACCTACCACTATCAAAACCGGCGCGTATATACTCGCGCAAACTGATGATCTCGCGCAAACTGATGATACGCATGCCGAGGCTATGCACTCGGCAACTGTTATTATTCCAGAGCAAACCCATATCCATCGCATTCATCTCAATGAGGATCTCCTTTTTGATCGGATGCTCACAGAGGACTACGACTTACTCCTTGTAGTCCTTCGGACGCATATTAAACAGTACCCTGACCTCGCTGATTTAGGGTATAGTCTAACCCTGCGTAACCGGCTGTCCGATGTTGCCGCTGATGAAGATGCAACTGAGGTACTTGATTCCATTCAGGTGCTTGCCACGGCAGCGGTCTATGATCCACTTGAACCGGAGACGCTCAAGTTAGGTGCTATCACTTTCAACGCACCTACCGAAGACATTGAGACCGAGATTGCTGAGAGCGCAAAGAAAATCGAGACCTATACGGTGAAAGCCAACCAGCACGCCCATCAACTTATGGCACAATTCCAACAGGGAGTCGAGACCCGTTTGAGAGCACTTGTGTTGGGACCTGGGCAACGCGTTCACAATAAGGTGTGGGACGACCTCGTGATTCGAGAATTGCGGAGTACAATACTCGCTTTCGTCGAATTTTACGCGGAATATCTTACTGAGAATTTTGAGACGGCAGTCGCAGCAGCGAAAACCGAGGCACTCACCCAAAATATTGATCCTATGATTGAATTTTGGCAGCTGCAGGATAACCAACAGTTAACCCTGAATCACCTCATTCAATCCTCTTACAAATTGGCGAATCAGGTACTGGATAGGGCTGCCGGATTGTTTCATGATTTAGTCTTTGAGCAAGACTTCATTGAAACAGGTTTGGTCAAACAGGTTGAACTCCTAACTTTTGAAAATAACGAACTCTTAGATGAGATATATCTACCGAAGTGGACACGCGCAACTGTGCGTGAAAAAATGGCGGGCTTCACGCTCCGATCAACTTGGCATCCCACTCAAATTGAACGTTTGACGACTGTCTGGTTGGAGTTGCTGGAACTTGCTAACTTCGTGAGTCAGCACAAGCAAGATTTTGAAGACGTTATTCAACCGTTAGTTGATCTTCTATTGGCGGCGAAAACCGGGCAGGTGCAACGCCGGTCACAACAAGCGCAGCAGCGTGGCAGGGCTGCTAATTTTCCCGGTTTTGAAATTGCTGATGACGCTTTTGAGCAACTGCTTAACCATGTAAAATTACATTTGCCAACCATAAAGCAGTGGTTGGCTAACCTTCCACCGAAGGCGGAGGCACAACAGCATTACGCGACGTTGTGGACGTTAGTACTTGATGGTAAACTTCGAGAGCAGCTCCTGGCAGAAATCCAACCGACGTGTGATATTAACCTCAGTGTACCAGACCAAACCAAAAGGCTTATCAACCTCATGTTGGAAAGCACACTGATTATTCAAGCCGAAAAGGACCGGAAGTCGATAGAACGGAACCTGAATCGCGCTGTTATCTCAAAAACCGGGCACGAATTGGCGGATATCACTACGGCAGCGATGCTTGCTATCCATGGTGATACGCTACTCGCAATACTATACGAAGAACTGCTCGGTTATCACGACACTTTGGTGAAGCGGGCAAACAGGCTCACAAATGCACCCCAAAAAGGGAAAAAGCGAAAGCGTGGAAACCCCCAAAATGGTGGCGCAGTAAATGTTGAGGCTGTTGCAGCAGAGCAGCAGAAGGTCGAGGAGCTTATGACGTTCCTAAGACCTTATCGGCAGGAAGAGGTTATTGGCACTTTAGCGACAGCCGGGCTTGATCCGCGTGCTTCTAATCTTGAGGAGATTCGGAGACGACAGGTACTCAGTTTCGATGTGAGCGATTTACCAGCGATACAAGAAACATGGCTTGGTGATAGCAAGAGTGTTGAAGATTACCCGAACTTGCGGATGTTCCTCCTGCAAAATCAGCTGCCGATATCCACAACCGGCAGGCTACTCATGGAGTTACGACAACAATTTCCAGATGAACTCTTCAACCATGTCTTGGGACTCATTCAGGAGGTCAAAGCACTTCAAAGTACCGACTATCAGGGGGATCTGCTGGATCAATTTGTCGCCTATATATCCGAAAAGGTGTGGCGATGGGAATTAACCCAGATTACCGAGACAGAACTCCCGCTTTTGTTGAAGGAGAAAGTACTCGCCTCGGCAATCTGTTATGAGAAAGAGGTGGACACCTTGCTCGAATATGTTGAACGTTACGATGAATTAGTATCCACGAAACTGGCATCAGATTCCGAAATGGACAACCACCGTCAATATATTGAGGAACAATTTCAAGCGATCGTTGAGACCCTTTTGGTGTAGTTTTAGGTTTTCAACGCATATCGGTATTTCAAACGTGTTGAGTCAGGACGCGTCCTGCCACAAAAGGCGCGAGCGTGGACATAGCACGTAAATGATCGACTTTCCGTAAGTCCGTCATAAGGTGATAGATGAAAATAGCTTTATTGGGCAACAGTCAGTTCGCCGTTTCGGCTGCCTGGGGCTTGTGTCAATCGGAGACGGCGCACGAAGTTGTCTTTGTGTCGGATGCGACATCCAACAAAAATAGATTTGTGTCTTTGAAAGAAGATGCATCCGGAAGACTTCGGGATCTTGTGGAATCAAATGCATTAAGCGCGAGTGATACTGCAATTTCGTTTTCCAATGCGTTGGAAGGGTTAGCTGGCGCGGATGTGGTTATTCTGCTGCCACCGATCGGACAATCCGGTTTCCGATCCGCACAAGCGTCAAAGACAACAGGAATCGCGCAGGTCAGGCGGTTTGTTCCGGGAATCCAACAATATGCATCGGATGCCAAGATCTTGATGGCGATAGCACCCACGAATTACATCGCTGCATGGACGCACGAGGCACTCGGCGGCGGAAAAATTATCGGCCTCGGAAACGGTGCCGCGACGGCACACTTAACCACTGAAATTGCGAAACGCGTTGAGGTCTCTGTAACAGATGTAACCGCTTTGGCGATTGGAAGTGATTGGGAGACGTATCCACTGCCGCAATACTGTCGTGTGAACGGCATTCCTATAGCACAACTGATGTCTGAAGCTGAAATCGACAGTCTCTCTGAAGCCGTCTCACAGCGTTGCCCTTATACCACGCAATCGGAATGGACCTTGATAAGCCATATTTTACAGGTGGTTTCAGCGATTGCGCTTGATAAAAAGCGGGTCATGAGTATCGGCACCCATATATCCGCTGGCGAGACATCGGTTTATCTGAACGTTCCAGCGCAAATTGGAAGCGACGGTGTAACCTCTATTGTCCCGCTTGAGTTGGATACACATCAGCGCGAGCAGTTTAAAAAATTAGTTGCCCAGAGTGCTGAAGATCAATCTCCGTAACATTTTGTACCGCAAACTGTTCGTTTGCGGGAATTTGCCGGATCCGACCTAACGCTTTGTGCTAAGCAAATACCACAATCTAACGGATTGTGCTACAAATTGAGTGCTAAGATAACCGGGATATTGTTAAATTGACACCTATGGGTTGAACGGAGTGAAATCCAATGCCCTCTTATGGCTGCCGGCCGATGGCTAATTGCTGATGGTTGGCGGCCTCCAATAGCCGACTGGTAAAAAAAGATGAGAGAAATATATCAAAAAATCCCAGAACTCATTGAATCCGATCAAGTCGCTGCCTACTGTACTGTCGTAGAAACGAAGGGTTCAACGCCACAGAAACCGGGGTCAAAGTTACTCATCCTTCCCGATCTGCGGAATATCGGCACACTCGGTGGTGGGTGTGTTGAAGCCGAGGCGCGACGACAAGCCATTGGGTTGATGCAAGGCGGAATACCACGGCTCCTTGAATTTCAATTGGACAGCGATTACGGTTGGGATGATGGACTTATCTGTGGCGGAAATATGAAAATCTTCATTGATCTGCCAAAGACTGAAGCGGAAGCGGAGATGTTTGAGCGGCTCCAAA
Organism: Candidatus Poribacteria bacterium; assembly: GCA_026706025.1. Lineage (NCBI taxonomy): Bacteria > Candidatus Poribacteria > Candidatus Poribacteria bacterium. Next base: position 53,665 of record JAPOZO010000050.1, on the reverse strand, counting down.
CGCTGAATGCAGAAAACACACCCCTCGTTTATGCTACAGTTGTGACGAGTGCCAAGCAGAATGTCAATGTCGGCATGAAGATGATCTTCGCTGCTACGGGTGAACGCATCGGTACATTGGGCGATGCGACGTTGGAAGCGGCAGTTGAAGAGGAGACCGCTGGAATCCTCGAAAACAACAGAGCGAGTGTATTTCGTGAGGAAGACTCGACTGCAGTCTTCTTGGAGCCGTTGCAACCGCGTCCGACGCTGCTCATTGCTGGCGCAGGTCATGTCGGTCAGGCACTCTGTCATCTCGGCAGCTGGTTAGATTTCGACATCGCTATTGTTGATGATCGCGCCGACTTTGCCTCTAAGGAACGCTTGCCAGAGGCAGACGAAATCATCATTGGCGACATCGCGACCGAACTCCGAAATTATCCGATTACCCCACTGACCTACGTCGTAATTGTCACCCGTGGGCACCAGCACGATGAATCTGCGTTACACAGCGTCGTTGAGTCGGATGCCCGTTACATCGGTTTAATAGGTAGCCGTCGGAAAATTAAACTGATATTCGATGATTTGATGGAAGCCGGAATTTCCAAAGAGAATCTCCAACGGGTCTACGCACCGATTGGCTTAGATATTAACTCGAAAACCGTACCAGAAATTGCTGTCAGCATCGCATCGCAGCTAATCCAGATCCGAAATGCCGCTGAAAGTATCCACACCTTCGACACCCAACCAGTCCGAATGCCCACCGTCAAAATAGCAGAGGCATAAAAATGAATGATATTCATGTGTCAGAAGATAAGTCTTATACGCTAAGCGAAGTCATTGACGCTGTAAAACAGACGCTTGATGGTGTAAGCGAACAGTCAGCACACAACAAACTCCGGTATTCCTCCACCGATCTCTATTGGCTCCTCCACGACATGCTCCAATATGTCAATCGGAATGTCCCGGGTGAGTTCGTCTTGCAACAAACTAAGAAAGGGGTCTACCGAGTGAGATACACCGCCGAAGATACCGCGAGACGGAGTTCAAGTCGAAAACTTAAAGCAGAGGTCGACCGAACGGCAAGTTATCTCGAAGAACTGACAGGCAGGCGACCCTCGTGGGGAGAAAAAGAGTAGTTATAAGCATTGCGTCAGATGCCAGAATGCTTACGAATCAAGGAGAATATTTCGTGAATCAAGAACCTAAGGTGAAAATTGAAGATATTGAGATGTCCATGGATGCATTGGATGTCCAAAAAGCTGCGGACATCTTTGAGGAACACGGATGCCTGGTCGTCCGCGGACTGATGGCACCCTATATTGAAGCGATTCATCAGGATATTGAGGCAGCCGCGGCGGAATCCATATCGTTACTCGACAAGGCGGAACGGATTGTTGAAGGGTGGCGTACACCGAATGGCACGCTATTCCTACCAGCACCAGAAGGCTATGAACGTGACAAACAGATCATGGTGTTGTCGGTAGGTTATCAGACGAGCGCGGCGTTTTTCCAGTCCGCTTTTGATGAAAATACAGTCAATATTGTGGAGGCGATCTTGGGGCCGAATGTTGAGATATTCGGTAACGGTCAGTGCCTCTATAAGGAACCCGTCGGCGGACACCCGAAACACCTACATCAGGATTCTGCATACTTTGAACACCGCTATCAGGGACCCGTCGGCATCCTAAGCTACGTTGTGGACACGGACTTGGTAAATGGGGCGTTACACGTCGTGCCGGGTTCACATCAACTTGGACAACTCAAGCATATTGATACGTTCTCGCATCTCGGTCTGGCAGAGGATGAATGGCCCTGGGAGAGCGCGCTCCCGGTCGAAGGCAAAGCCGGTGATTCAATCTTCTTTAATGTCAAGACCATACACGGTTCCAAACAGAATATGTCCGACAAACCGCGTCCGATTTTCATCAACCGCTACCGTCGAACAGATGACTTTGTAATTATCGGCGGGACAACAACAACAAATCGGGCAGAAGCGGAGAAGCGAGCAGCCGCCGCTGAGGAAGCGAAGAAATCTAATAGTGATCGGGGCTTGATGTTACGCGGGTTCCGTCCGTTTAATTCGCAGGATTAAACTTGCTTTTCTCAGTGTTTTAACCCCTAAATCCCCCTTGATAGGGGATTTTATTGTCCGAAGTGGAACAGTTTCTTCGGTTCTACAACTGATACAACATCAGATAGATAATCACGCCTGTTACCGAGACATACAGCCAAATCGGGAAGGTAATTTTCGCGATACGACGGTGTGCATCAAACCGCTCACGCCACGCCAAATAGAGTGTACGTAACGCCAACGGTACTATAATAAACGCTAAAAGGATATGTGAAATCAGGATGGTAAAGTAGACTGGACGGATCCAACCCTGCTGTGTGAACGGCTTTGATCCAGCGTGATAGTGGTAAATAACATAAGAGACGAGAAAAAGCACAGACACACCGAATGCCGCGAGCATACAGTTTTTATGTGCCGTAATTTTCCGCTGCCGAATGAACACATACCCAATTGTCAGCAAGATACCGCTGATTGTGTTTAGTGTTGCATTGACCGTCGGCAGATGTGAAATCTCAAGCACGTTTTCCTCCTATATCCTTGCTTCGGCACAACGGAGTGTGCCTGCTACTTTCTACCGGGGCCACCGATAGGCTTGCGCACCCTTAGAATTCTCTAACGCAAATTCCCATCGTTGACACCACGTTTCATATTGCGTGTTACCGGCTTCCGGACGTAGGCGACTCCGCATCAGAAACGCGGGATAGAACGGACGACCCGTCGGTTGATAAACATCGTGATACCGTAGATCGAAACTCCACCGGACACTCTCCGATTCATTCGGTTTCGCGCTGTGGAGCGTGTAATTATGGAACAGAATGACGCCTCCCGCCCGAATCGGCAACGCTTTTGGGGTGAGGTTAGTGGGTTGATATTCCGGTAGAACTGTCAATCCTGCCTCGTTCCAATCGTGTCTGTAGAGTCCCATCTTATGACTCCCCGGCATCACCTGTAGACATCCGTTTTCCAACGTCGCATCTACAATTGGAATCCAGACGGTGAGCATAAAGTAGGGATCCGTATCGGGCCAACACACACCTGCGTCCTGATGCCAAGGAGTCGGTGCGCGCTGTGATTTCTCTTTCGGCAAGACTGCACGGATATGTTGAATCGGATTACAGATAATCTCAGAACCGACCAGAGACTCCGCAATGTCAAGGATCTTGGGATTCTTGAGGAAATTGAACGTCGCTTCGCCGCGTGCCTGCATAATATCCAAATTCGCCGTAACCTCCGGTGCTTCGTTTGAAAGATGAAGCAGTCGTTCAGTGAAGGGTTTATCGGCGTGTGTGTCGGTAACTTTCTCCTCTGCATGCAATTTCTCGGCGCGCTCTGCTATAATTCTCTCGTATTCAGCGATTACGGGTCCCAGATCGTTTTCATCAAGCGCATCTTCGAGCAGTAGGTACCCGTTATCGTGGAAAAACGAAACATGTGATTCGGTTAAACGCATAATCGCGTCCTCCTTGCGTTATGGACTATCCCCATCGTTGCTCTGGTGGGTCAAAGACGAACCCGTGGAAAAACTTCCGCTGTTCAAGTGAGAGTTCTTTATTATAGAAATCTTTAGGATACCCCCAATGTTCTTGCGAAGCGATCATCCACGGATGTTCATAAGCGTAATAGAGCATCTCACGCCGACCCTTCGGCTTCGTGAAGATGCCCGCGGAATGCCAGACAGCGTTGTGGAATAGGATCGCACTTCCCGGTGGGGCACAGACCTCAAGGGCACCGGGATATTCGTAAGGATACCGGAGGTCTTCATGGTTCGGATCATACATCGCTGTGTGGCTGCCCGGTATGAGCCACAGATTCCCCTGTCCACCTTCTGTCATGTCTGTCAGGTAATACCCAATTTTCAGTTGCAAAAACGGAATTGGACGTAGGTTACGATAACCTTCATCGTGTCCATCGATGTGCCAACCCATCGAGCGTTCGATAAGTTCCGAACCGTCTTCAACGATGGCATCCGAGGCGTGGTGGTGTGGCATCTTATTGAGCAATCCTGTGACGTACGTCAAAATCGGCTGCCAATCCAAGAGTTCCAAGAACGCTGGATGGTCGCCGAGGATATAGAAAATGCGGGTGCTTTTTTCGCCGTGAATATGTGTCATCCCAGTCTGGGGTAACCCTTTCTCTTCACCTTCCCGCCGCTTCTCAATGACTTCAGCGAGAGCACTCCTGAGTGTTTCAATATGTGAAGGCGCGAGAAAATTTTCCAAAACGAGATAACCGTTATTTTCAAAGAAAAACTTTTCGGCATCAGTCAAGTCGTGTGGCATGTCGTAAATCCTCTTCCTTTCAGTAGCATGGTTTCCGAGAATCTCTCTTTTCAGTTTCCTAATATCTTACTATAAATCAAATAATTTTTGTGCATTCTCACCAAAAATTCGTGCCTTATCTGCTTCAGGCATGGGCATCTCCTCAATCAAACGGACAAACCGTGGCATATCCACCCACGGATGGTCTGTCCCGAACAACAACCGATCAGCACCGGAAAACTCGTAAGCGTACTGCAGTGCTTGTGTTGATGGTGACACGGTATCCAAATAGATACCTTGTAGATACGCGCTCGGTGGTTGCGTTATGTTATCTTTCGCTCTGCCCAATACTTCGGTCTGATGATCAATCCTCCCACTCATATAGGGTAAAATACCACCAACGTGTGGCATCACGAGTTGAAGACGTGGATGCCGTTCAAGAATCCCGCTCAGAATCAGCCGCAGCAGCGCGAAACTGCTATCCACCTGTAACCCCATCATACCGATCATCCAGTGGTCTTTGATTGCTTCACCCCATGTCGGGACGGTCGGATGCATAATAATCGGCATCCGTAGTGTTTCGGCGTGTGTATAGACTTGTCCAAATTCTGGCGCGTCAACCGGTTTCCCACCGATATGCGAATAGAGCATTATCCCGCGAAAACCGAGTTGCTGCACTCGATCCATTTCTGTGATTGCCTCATCTGGATTTTGCCACGGAAGGCACGCCAATCCTGCGAATCGGTTTGGGTACATGTCCACAAGTTCAGCGATGGCATTGTTAATCGCTTGCGCACCCTTGTTCCCTAATTCAGGTGCGAGCATACATGGTGGCGGTATATTGGTACTGAGCAGTGCCATATCGACTTCCGCTTCGTCCATGTCTTTGAGTTTGCGTTTCGGATCGTATGCCTCGTCTTGTAAGCGAAATGTTTGAACATTACCGTACGTAACGACAGCCTCGCTGCCGCTGCGAATCACTTGCGGCGGATGCGGGTTCTGCGCGAGGATTTCAATATAGGCGTTTGGAAATATGTGGCTTTGGCAATCAATTCGCATTTTTCAAGTCAAAAGTGCTTTGGGACTGTGGAATATTTACGCATGTCTCGGCTGAGGCCATTTGATCACGTAGTTAGACGGCACTTCACGAACGAACATAGATGCAGCGCGATCCCGATCACCTGTGCGATAGGTGGTAGACGACAGATAGAGTTGGTTTTGCGCGCGGGTCATACCGACATAGAAGAGACGCCGCTCCTCCTCAATTTCTGCTTCTGTGATGTTCTGCCGCCACATCGGGAAGCTTCCCTCCTCCATGCCGAGAATGATAACGACCGGAAATTCTGTGCCTTTCGCTGCGTGTAACGTCATTAAGGTCAATTGCTCGGTCTTATCGTCAAGCTCATCGATATTGGTAAGTAACTTCTGATAGTCCAAGAAGTTGGTGAGCTGATGCTCGTCGTTCACGGATTCAAAATGGACGACAGCGTTCATAAACTGAATATGGCGTTGCCGCCATTCAATATCTTCTCGGAATTCTGGGACAGCGGTATCTCGTAGTTCTTCTATGTATGCTGTTGCTTCTGCTGCTTCTGCTGCTTCAAGCGGTAGACGATCCGGCGGAACAGCGTTGTGTGTCTGGACAAAACGCTTCGCAGCGTTAAGGAGTACATCGGTTTCAGTTAAGGTATCTCTTGTAGCTACTACTGCTTGTTCCGATGCCTCCGTTTTAGCGAGGATGCCAAGCCCCACAAGCGGAAGAAGTTCGGTGAGGGATTTCACTTCCCGTTTGTAAGCATCGATTTTGATGAGCTCTTTGAAAATTTCTCTATTGACCCTAACATCCTCTAAGGCACCGTGTAGACGATCATGTTCAATGCCAAATTTTTCAGCAAGCGCGCCGATGCTACACCGTTGTCGCGGGAAAAGCCGACGCGCGGTGGTAAGGGTATCGTAATGCGGTGCCGATAATCCTATTTTCAAGTACCTGCTGAGGTCTCGCGCAAGAATTGGATTATCGTATTCCGCGACATTATGCCCAATCAAAATCCGATCTTGGATAAATCCAGAAAATTCGGGCAATACCATCTCAATGCCGGGTGCGTTTTTGACGGTCTCTGCATCAATCTGGTGAATGCGTGTGGCTGCACGAGGGATAAGCCCGCCGGGGGGTTTTACCAAGCAGTGGTACCTTTCCACTTCATCTCCGATTACGCTGAGACGGTGCGCGGCGATCTCAACAATTTCTGCTGTTTTCGGGTTGATACCCGTTGTCTCCAGATCATAGACAACCATATCTGCCATATTTGGATTTTCAAAGCGATTAATAAGGCGTTGGCAAAGTTTGAGTGCCGCGATGCTCCGAACACCTTTGGTTTCGAGGTGAATTACATCGCTATCTGCCATTTCTGCTGGGGTTCCGATGAGAATAATCCGCGTGTCCCGTGCTTTTCTTCCAAGTTCTTCAAAATCACCAATGAGGAGATGGACACCGTTGTCCAGCTGCGGCGGTCTATTTACGTTAGGTGGTAAGAATTGGAGTTGTGCATGCTGGTTGAGATACGTTTCAAGCGTCTGATGAATGATATGCGCCGCGCAATACTCGTCGATGCCGTGGCAGGCAGTAATCTGGATGGGTTCATCAAGGTCAAGGGCACTATAAAGGACATCCTGCGCGGTCACAAGGTTCGGCAGCTCAGGCTGTTTCTCAATAACTTCCAGCTCTTCGGCGCGGTAAGGCGAGCGAGAGCGTTCCAAAGCGTCAAAGAGGGTCTGAATGATTTTATCAATCTTCGCGTCTTGGATGCCGGTTGACAGGTTCTCAAGTTGCGTCCAGAACTGGCGGACGTTTCGACGGGTCAAGGGACCGACATCTTCTGCGTATGCCTCAATATTTCTCAAAAGCTCTATAAACGCAATATGTTCACGCTGCGCGAGCCACTTGAGACGCACCCATGTCAAATCGTCAATACAGGTCTCAGGGAAATTGATTGCCTGTTCCAAATCCTGCGGAAGTTGCCACTGGATGAGACGGAGATATGCCAGAATCGCCTTGCTGTTTCCTTCACTAAAGGAATTTGTCGGTAGAATCCGTTGGAATTTGATGTCTTTGCGCAGCAGCTGCTCCGCCAAAACATCAGCGAGTTTGTGTGTCCGGTAAAAAACCGCAATATCGCGATAGGAATAGCCACGCTGCTTTACCAAATTCTCAATAACATGAATGATGCCAAGTGCTTCCGCTATCGGTGTGTCAAAAGTATAATGAAAAATGTCGCGTCCTGCATCTTTGTGGGTTCTGAGGGTGTGCTGTTTCTGTCGCTCCGGGTTTCTGGAGATAACTTCTTCTGCAGCGCGTAAGATTTTCTCACTACACCTGTAATGATCATCCAGTTCGACGGTTCGCGGATCGAAATCCGTTCTAAAATTGTCAATATACTCTGGGTTTGACCCACGCCAACTATAGATAGACTGGTCTTCATCGGCGACGACCATGAGATTACGCGCCGGTGCGGCACAGAGCAGTTGGAGTAGATAGTACTGCACGCGATTCACATCGTGAAATTCGTCAACGAGGATATAGGAAATTTCCTTATGATAGGCTTCTTTTACTTCTTTTACGCCTAAGAGTTCGACGGTTTTCAGCAGAAGGTCATCAAAATCGAGGGCATCGTATTCAGTGAGTTTGTGCTGATAGGTTTGCAGTATATTTCGGATATTTTCGAGCGTCTCTGGGTCGTAAATCTCTGTGTTGTCTACTGCTTCAACTGGGTCCTGGAGTGTGCATTTAGCATCGCTGATAATGTTTCGTAGCAGCCATGGCGGGTAGTCGTCAGCGTTGAGACTCAGTTCTCGGACGCTTTCTGTTAAAATCTCGTCTTGGAGTTCTTGGTCAAAGATGGTGAAATTCTCGCTCAATCCAATCTTCAGCGCGTGTTTCCTTAGCACTTTGACACAAAATGCATGGAAGGTGCAAGCCTTAACGCTGGATCCGTGCGGTTCGCCGATCTCGGTGTTGATGCGTTCCTGCATCTCTTCCGCTGCTTTATTCGTAAACGTAATCGCCAGAATCTTCTCAGGTCTGATATTGTGTTCGCGGATCAGATGCTCAATGCGGTGTGTGATGACTTTTGTTTTTCCAGTACCGGGACCTGCGATAACGAGAAGGGGACCGTCTTTATGTATTACTGCTTCTATCTGTTTCTCATTTAAGCCGTGCCAAGTGTTCATGGGGTTCCCCCGTTCATGCTATCGGAAGAAATTTGTGTAATTTTTATAGTTGGTGTCTATACTATTTACATCAGGAAACATAGCGCGGAACAACAATCTATTACGCTAAATCATTCACGGTTATTATACCATATTCGATGCAAAAAATCAAGGTTTTTTGAACATAATTCAGGGCCATTCAATTCCCGCGAAACACTCTTGTAGGCGGGCTTTGTCCACCCGATTTACAGGTCAGTTCTCAGTTCTGTAGTCCAATTTTGGTCCCAGGCCCGGTAGGTTCGTTTTCCTAACCGAACCGGATCCTGAAAAAAGGACGAGAAACTCTATAATTTCTTAAAACTGAATGACTCTGACTTATGTAACGGCACACGACGTGTGCCGTTAATATTTTAAGTATAATCGCATTAGGTGTGTCTAATACTTTAACCGGACTTACCCAGAAAGCGCGCCTACTAAAAACGATGAATCGCGTAAGTCTTAACTTTAAATATGTGACAACGCACGTTGTGCGTTTACAATGTATAGGAGAAAAATGAACTATTTGAACGTGTTGAAAAATGCAAGTTTTTTGGTCTTCGGATTCTTATTAATCTATACCTGTGGCTGTAATCGGGTTCAGGATATGATTGTCTCTGAACCGCAAGACGCGACGGAGGCTGCCCCGATTCGGGTAAGTGTTGTCTATCCGGGTGACTGCCTTGGTGATTCCTCTTACTGTGATGTCCTCTATAACGGTATCCAGAAAGCCAAAGCGGAGCTTAGCGTTGAGATAACCGAAATGGAGAGCAATTTCGAGACATGGGATATGCAGCTGCAAGCCGCTGCTGGAAACTCAGGGCTCGTTATCACTTCCGGTTATCAAATGGCTGACCCAGTTTCACGCGTGGCACCGGAATTTCCAGACGTTATGTTTGTCGTTTTTGACGCCGCGGTGGATCTACCGAATGTAGTTTCTTTCACCCATCGAGTCAACGAAGGGACATTTCTCGCTGGCGCGATTGCCGGATTAAAATCGAAGACCGGGAAAGTCGGTTACCTCGGTGGTGCGGATGTTCCGTTACTGCACGAATTTGAAGCCGGTTACCTCGCTGGTGTCAAAGCGGTCAATCCAAACGCGGAAATAATTAGAGGTTATGTCGCTGATGATCAAGCGGGTTTCTACAATCCGGTCAAAGGACAGGAGATTGCGTCTACTCAATACGATAGTGGTGTGGACGTGATTTACGCGATGGCGGACCAATCGGGTTTTGGTGCCGTTGCAGCCGCTAAACTCGCGGATGACAGGTATGTGATATGGAACTACATTGATATCACTGATGTCGCACCGGACATAATCCTAACAGGGCTGCGCGTCGGAATCGACGAGTCAGCGTATAAGGTTATCCAAGAATTCGCAGCTGGGAATCTGATGGCTGGTGTTCGGTCTCTCGGTCTTGCTGAAGACAATGTCGGCTATCTGTTGACTGATGGCAATAGGGATTTGATCTCTGATGACATCTTAGCAAAGGTTGAAGCATTGAAGGCGAGCATTGTTGCTGGTGAGATTACTGTTCCAACGGTACCGGAGCCTGAAATTCAAGCGACGACATCGGATGATGAAGGCGCAGAAATATCACCAGTTGTACCGTAATGCTATTTTTGCTCTTTGTTTGCTGGCGAGGTTGTCAACCTCGCCACATAAAATCACGGTTTAGTATCGGTGTTAACAGGTGGTTCGTCGTTGTCAATAAATCGTTCAATCGTGTTTATTGTTGCTGGACTCGTACGGAAATCGGCAACCCATGGTTCACGGAAGTATGCCTGCTTTTCACGCGGTAAGGCGGCGAGTACTTCGGGCGGAGTCTTCAGCCGATGCCAATGCGTTGCGAGATGCGCGTAAGCGTTCAGCACTGCCACGCGCGGTGCCTCCCGTTGCCAGACAGGACCCGCATGACACAGGTTTTCCGTAAAGAAAATCGCACTGCCAGCCGGACATTCGTATGACATCAGAAACGGACTCCGTTTCCCTGCCTCTAACGACATGTGTTCAGCGTGCATCGGGAAGTTAGACTTGTGACTGCCCGCGATAAAGTGTGTCGCGCCATCGTTTTTGGAGACATCTGTGAGTTCAAAGACGACACGCACCATCCCCGCGTGAATCCGTCCATTATTGACACGGTACCCGAAAATTGGATCCCCTTGTTGCGGTCCACCACCGTGAAGTCCACCATGTTCCTGCCCTTTTTCTCGCCAGACAGAGGAACAGTTCTCTAACCGAACATCGGGTCCGATGATTTCGTGCAGTACATCAAGGACCTTCGGATGGTCAATCAGGACACTTGCTGGACCTCCCGGCACAGCGCGGTGTTCTGGTGGTAAAGATTCAGGACTATGGTGTATCCTCTCGATCTGATCGACGATTGCGTTCACTTCATCACGTTCAAGGATCGCAGGACGCACGAGAAATCCGCTCAAGTCAAATCGAAATTTTTCTTCATCAGTCATAGGATTTACATCTCCTTATTTGAGAATAGGTCTATCCGCTCAAAACTGAGGCGAGATTTTTTGCTTGACCACCCTTACTTCTCTTAATTGCTGTGTTTCGACTACGGAAGCGAATTTTAGAGCGTTCAAGTTCTCGGAGTTCAAATCTGTCAATACGTTTACCATGGAACAGAGTAGGAACACACGTAATTTCGAGTGTGTTTAGTGCTGCATTCGCCTCCTTAGGTAACTTTCCAAACATTTCTGAGACGAAGTTGGCTCCGCTTTGCAGCTGATCGGCTACTGTTGATGTTTTAAAAGTTCCACTTTTGAGTTCTATAAGCACAACAACCAAATTACCTCGAGAAGCATCGCCACAGAAGAGAACATAGTCACATCGTTTTGTGCTTATTTTCCGCTGTTCAAATTCGCATTCAAGGTTTACGATAACTCGGTCAGATGGGGTGCCGGTTAGGTATACACGACATCCGTCTCCACTACAAGATTTGCTAATGCATTCTTCGTGTACTTGCTTCTCTATTTCTGTGAGAAGCTCTTTTAGTCCCACTCGCTGCTACCTCCTATCCGGCTTTCTCAAGTAAGTCTTGGAGGTTAACAGACCGGTCATAGAGTTTATATGCTACGTCTTCATAGTCTTTTGGTTCTATGCCTTCAGTGGGATCAAAAGGAATGTGTTTCACGATCCCGTCCTTTTGGAACCACCATGTCCCTACTTCCTCCGGTAGTAACCAATGGATTGATTCCATCTTTTTCACTTGCGGCACGCCTTTTCTCTTGAGGTCCCCTATCCGTATTAGATTCGCAATTTCTTTGAGTATCCAATCGCTATGAGTTGTCACGACAACTCGTACACCGGCACGGACTAAACCAGCGAGGGTTAATGCTATATCAGTTTGGGCACCCGGATGCAAGTGTGCCTCCGGTTCTTCAATGATGAGCATATCACCAGGGCGGATGCCACTGCGGAGAAAAAGTACAACCGGGGCGAGTTCAGATACCATAGACGCTGCGCGTGTAAGACGCACATCTTCTCCCATTTCGCGCGAACGAAAAAGAAAATCCGGATATCCGCTCGGTGTAGGTTTCATGAGAATCTGACCGTCAAGCACACCAGATTCTATGGTCCCTGCAAGCTGTGTTATGCCTTCGTCGGGTGCTTCGGATTCTTTGTAGAGTATAAGTTGCTGCATAAAATCTGCGACAATCCCTGAAAACGTCGGAACCTCTAATGGTGTGAGACCGCCGCGAGTCGCACGCTCGACGAGTGAACTGGCTATCACTCGGTGACTCTGCATAATTCCGCTTCGGGCGGCTGGTAGATAGAATCTTTTTTCTCGATGTCTGTCTAATTCAATAGCGGCCCAGAAAAATAAATCATCAATGTCAAGGTCCTTATGTGAATGTGAGATCAACGAGTCTTTGTCGTAAATCATTAAATCCTCGTTGACTGAACCACGTACCGCAAAATTTGACCCGCAGCCCTCTATATTGAAATTCCATAGACGCTGATTTTCCCGCCTGACCTCCAGAGAGACGCTCATTTCACTGCGTTGACCGTTTTTTAAACGAATCAATTCTGTAATTGAATTTAAGTCAAAGCAGCGGTTGAGCTCGTTTGCTGTGCTTTCCGGATCCTTGAGGTCTGACTCTAAACTGGCACGAATTTCTGGTGGCAAATCTGAAAACTTAATCGATTGATCAGATGTGTTTAGTTTTTTGAGAATTGAGCGAATCGCATCCCAATTTTGATTTAACAAGTCCTTGAAACCATGAATACCTAAGCGTTTGAACCGCCCTGGGAATTTTGAGTGTCCTGTAAAAACGCCGTCTAACGCATAGATTAACGTAGAAAAGTAAGTTTTTCCAGTGTTGCTTGGTCCGACAAATACTGTCAATGGTTGGAGGTCTATTGTGGCTTCTGCAATCGGCCCGAAATTCTTAACAGCGATTTTGACCTTTGGATACTTGGGCATTTCTAATGTTTCAATCTTTTTGGGTTCGCTCATTGAAATCTCTCCTCATTTCTCTATGCACTTTCTGAATCGCATCAACGAGTTTATCCGCCCCGAACCGCACGACATCTGTTGCTGGCAGCCCCGTTTCCGCCTCTGCCTGTTGAATTGCTTCGCGTGCCTCATCCTTGGACAAATCAAAGCAATTCAACGCCAACCCAATCACTTTAGCGGGTTTTATCGGTGCAGCCAACGTCTCATAGTGCGCAATCATCTCAGTTAACGATGGCAACGGCACTGTATACCGCGCAACTGTATCCCGTGAGGGTTGGTGACAAAAGATCATCGCATCCGGTAGACTGCCGTGGAGTAGACTTAACGTTACACCGGAGTACCCCGGATGGACCAACGAACCTTGCCCTTCAACGATAAGCAGCTCGTGATTTTTTGCACCTTCCAGCACAATCTCCTCCGCGGCACCAGCAGTAAAATCGGAGACGACAGCATCGATCGCAATTCCCCAACCCCAGACCATAATCCCATTCTGTCCCGTCGGACAAAATTCGGCATTCACACCACGTTCCCGCGCAGCACGGGTCACCTCTATACCAGATAGCATCTTCCCGACACGGCAATCTGAGCCGACAGTCAAAATAACCGTGGCATCAACTTCATCGGCTTTGCACGTTGCGACGGGTAAATCGGCAGGCGGTTTTCGGGCATCCCATAAAACCACATCGTTTGCTGCTGCCAATTCGGACAGTTCTGTGTCTTCGCTCAGGAATTGGTGGAGTCCGCTCATGACGTGCAAGCCGTTCTGGATCGCCTCACGGAGGATCGCGCGCCAAGGATGTGGCAACTCGCCCCCGGGTGGTGCAATGCCGATAGCAAGCATCGTCGGATTGAATCGCATCGCCTCAGCGAGATAGCGGACAATCGGAATCCCTTCCCCAATCTCAATAACTTCGCTGACATCTCGTCCCGCATTGGCACTATCAATAACTGCGACAACATTATCAGGGAGATAGCGCACGAGGACTGTGGCGGTTTTTGATTCAAGAACACCGAATGAGCCTTCGGCAAGAATCGCTATTTTATGTGATTTCGGTTGTAACTGCTTTTCCATTTTTCGGTTTGTCATTTCATGCAGAATAGATATGCTTGTAGATTAACACAAATCCCAATCAATTTCAAGGGTTAGAAAATTAAAACAGAGCCATTCAGTTCTCCAACTGAAAACTACTAAAGGAATTGCCGAAGATACCTACCACCGAGGGCGAAACCGTCTAACCCGGGGGCACCCCGATCCTCGTTTTCGACACATAACACATAATCATAACCAGATTCTTGCAGCGCACCAGTGATTGTACCCCAATTTAATTGTCCGCGCCCGGGCACCCGATATTGCCACCACCAGTTCCCAATAATCCCTTGTCGGAACTTCATGCGCGGACTAATTTCGCAATCTTTTACGTCGGCATAATACCACTTACCGTCAAACATACGGATCGCATCCTCAGCAGGTAAAATGCCCATCCATAACCAATGTGACGGGTCGCAGGACAGCCCCAGCGAATCTGATGGAATCGCATCAAGGATCCGTTCCCACATTTCAGGGTTACAAGCGATATTGCCCATCCGGACGGCACAATCTAACGCAAGCTGCACGCCTTTCTCTTCCGCGAATCGGACGACAGGTGTCCACATCTCCTCGAACCGTCCGACGAGTTCAACTGACCGGTCACCCGGGTTCCCCGGCTCCGAAGAGAATTGTCCGTAAAAGTGCCAACTTACAGGACTCCCCGCATACGTCACTACCACTGGGGCACCGAGGATGTGTGTCGCTTCGATTGCCTGCATCAGTGTGTCACGGGCGTTTTCCCGATTTTCCGCGACATCGTCAAGGAGGTTACAGTGCGATGTCAAGGCAGCGAGGTAGATACCGTTGACCTCTAAAATTTTCTTGACTGCTTCGCCACCGGATTGTATAATGACACTCGGTTCAAAAGTGCCAGTGGCGTTCGGACGGATTGCATCAAATCCGTTTTCTTTTGCCCACGCTGTGCATTCGGCAAGGCTCCAACCGCCGTTGCCTGCGCTGGTGCTAAAACTTAAATCCATGATTTTCCCCTTATGATATTGAGGATTTTCTACTTATGCAAATTCTGTATGAAGATAATCTTACCGAAAGACTCTATACGCTCTATAACCAACTCCTTGCCCAACATGGGAACCGTAAGTGGTGGCCCGCAGACACACCCTTTGAAGTGGCACTCGGGGCAATCCTAACACAAGCCACATCGTGGCGCAATGTCGAAAAAGCGATGGAGAATCTCAGAAACGCTGGTGCCTTTACATCCGAAGAGATCGCTTCTATTAGCCAAGCTGCATTGGAACGATTGATCCGACCGTCGCGCTATTTTCGCATGAAGGCACAGAAAGTGCGCGCATTTGTGGATTACATCACGGAGCGTCCGTTGCACGTAATGTTTCAGCAGGATGTTCCTGAATTACGCGAAGAACTTCTCTCTATCTACGGTGTCGGTCCCGAAACAGCGGATACGATTATCCTCTATGCCGCGGGTAAACCGAGTTTTGTCGTTGATTCGTATACTTACAGGCTTTTTTCGAGGTTAGGCTGGATTGAAGGGAAATATAATTACGCGAAACTTCGCGCCATGTTTATGGATAACCTCCCCCACGATGTGGATCTTTTTAACGAATATCATGCGTTAATAGTTGGGCACGGTGCGAGAGTATGTCAGAAGAAAACGCCGAGCTGTCAAGAGTGTCGCTTACGCGAATCGTGTGCCTATTACAATTCGTCTGAATCAGGAACTTAAGAGTGCTGAGGTTAGGCATCAACGGAGCAGAAATTCGTAGATATACTTAGACGCAAGGCGTGGGATATTCGTTACACGTTGCCTTGCTGGAGTTTTTCAGAGAAATCTGCTGCTGTCAGAATCGGAATATCCAATTCTACGGCTTTGGTATATTTGCTACCAGCACCTTCCCCGGCGATAAGGTAATCCGTCTTACTCGTCACACTTGACGTAACTTTACCGCCTCGCGCCTTAATCTCCTTAGATGCCTCTGTGCGCGTCATACCTTCAAGACTCCCCGTAACAACGAATGTCTTTCCGCTAAAGAAACTATCAGGCACCGCGATTTCTATACGGGTAGCCTCTGCTTCTACCGTAAAACAGTGTAAACCGGCTGCCCGCAATTTGTCAAGTAGCGGTTGGCTTTGCGAAAAAAAGTTAACAACGCTTTCTGCTATCTGCGGGCCGATACCGTCTACCGATTCAATCTCTTCGGGTGTCGCTGTGCTGAGCGCATCTAAAGATAAGAAGTGTTCAATGAGCAGCTCGGCGACAGTCTCGCCGACATGAAAGATGCCGAGTCCGAAAAGTACTTTCTCTACAGATGCCGTCTTGCTCCGTTCGATTTGATGGACAAGGTTGCGCGCAGACGGAACACCCATCCGCTCTAATTCACTTAGCGGTTCTATTTCCAAACCGTAAAGGTCGGCAACATCACGCACTAACTCTTTATCCACTAATTGATCAATTGTCGCGGTACCGAGACCTTCGATTTGGAGTGCATTGCGCGAAGCATAGTGCGCAATTTGACGTTTCAGTTGTGCAACGCACAATACGTTGACGCACCGGACCGCGACCTCCGCTTCTGTACGTTGGACAGGCGTATCACACACTGGACACCGATCAGGGAATTCAAAAGCGGCCTCATTGCCGGTACGTTCTGCTACCAGTACCTCAACGATTTTAGGGATGACATCCCCAGCGCGTTCAAGCACAATCCGATCTCCGATACGGATGTCTTTGGTTTCAATTTCTTGAGCGTTGTGCAGGGTAGCGTTCGTAATTGTCGCACCCGCGAGTGTCACAGGCTCCAAAATCGCAACAGGTGTCAGAACCCCCGTGCGTCCAACCTGTACATCTATTCTTTCAATAGTCGTGATGGCTTGCTGCGCATTGAACTTGTAGGCGATTGCCCAGCGAGGGTATTTAGAGGTTGCTCCGAGTTCATGTTGGTAGGAGAAACGGTCAACTTTTACGACGATACCGTCGGTCTCATAACGGAGTTCATGACGTTTTTCTACCCACTGTTCATAGTAGTGCTGAACGTCATTTATTGACTTATGGCAGTCAGTATGCGGATTGCACTTCAATCCCCAACGCTTCATCAGTTCGAGCGATTCCGTATGCGTTGCGAATTCAACGCCTTCCGCGTAATTGAGGGTATAGATGAAAATATCTAACGGACGAGAAGCAGTGATAGACGCATCTTGCAGGCGTAGCGACCCAGCAGCGGCGTTCCGAGGATTTGCAAAAGGCGGCTCACCTGCTGCCTCGCGCTGCATGTTAATGTCGTTGAGCCGATCCTTCGGAATGAAGACTTCGCCACGGACTTCTAACACCGGAGGGAACATTGTTTCTGTTTCAACAAGCCGCAGCGGTACAGAACGAATCGTTCGTAAATTGTCCGTTATATCCTCGCCGTATTCGCCATCACCACGCGTAAGTCCTCGCGTGAGTACTCCATTCTCATAGATTAGCGAAACACCTAAACCGTCTATCTTTAACTCTGTAGCATATTCGACAGGGGCATCTTCTAACAATCGCTGGACACGTTCCCCGAATTCGCGTAGTTCCTGTGCGTCGTAGTTATTGTTCAGGCTCAACATGGGGTTACGATGTGGGATGCGGGTGCCTAATACAGCACCGCCACCAACCCGCTGCGTAGGAGAATCAGGAGGGATAGGCGCGTCAGATGCCGCTTCGAGTGCCTCAAGTTCCAGCATGAGCGCATCGAATTTGGCATCTGATATTTCCGGCTGGTTTTCGATGTAATATTTACGCTCATGCTGGCGTATTAACGCTCTCAGATCGTCAATCTCTGTTCGCATAACGCCTTTGTCCCGTTTAGGAAAAATTTTAAACGACCCAGACCGGTCACAAATAACCTATTTCCGTCACTGGGTATGTGCTGACAAATTGTTTGCGATCGTTAATCGCCGCTGACGCGTAAAAGTGCGTGGACGCGTATACCCTTCGCCTGTCGGTCCCGCGATTGTCATTGCTAAAAAGCCTTCGCCTTCCAATCCGCAAGAGGCATAAGACGGGGCATTAATAACTACAACGCTACAGTCCATCGCTTTGTTGAATTGCGTGATACGTTTGGTATTGTTGGTATGGAGCACTGCGGTGTGTCCGCGTCCACCCTCCGCTCGGAGTGCGCCTGCCAATGCTTCGTCGAAATCACGACACCGAACGACAGGTAGAATCGGCATCAGGTATTCGTTGATAACAAAGTTGTGATCTGCTGGAACTTCTACGACGATCGCGACTGTCTGCGCGGGGGCTGTAATGCCAGCCGCTTTTAAAATAGTCGTTGCATCTTTGCCAATGTATTCCTTGTTTGATTCACCTTTTTCGGTGACAATCGCCTCTAATGCCCCAAGTTGGCTCGCGTTCAACAAATGACCACCGTTCTGTGTGAGTTCTCGGACCGTCTCGTTTGCAACGGATTCGATGACAAAGAGTGCCTTCTCACCGATACAGAGCAGGTTGTTGTCGAAACTGGTACCTGCGATGACGTGCTTCGCTGCGTCCTGAAGGTCAGCTGTTTCGTCAACAATCGCGGGGGGATTACCGGGACCCGCAGCGATTGTCTTTTTACCGCTCGATAATGCTGTCCTCACAACGGATGCCCCACCGGTCGCGACGAGCATGGCGATATCAGGATGCTCCATGATTTCTTTTGCTGTCCGTAGACTCGCATTTTCAACCGAGGTGAGCAGATTGGCGGGACCGCCTGCCTTAATGATCGCCTCGTTAATGACATGCATCGTTTCTTCAGTACAGTCCCGCGCATTTGGATGCGGACTGAAGACGACAGCGTTCCCTGCCGATAGCATTATAATCGCGTGGTTAATCACCGTTGATGTCGGATTGGTGGTAGGTGTGATTGAATTAATGACCCCAAACGGGACATATTCGATGAGAAGCGTTCCTGAATCACCCGATATCGCTTCCGAGATAAGATCGTCCACACCGGGTGAAAGTGTTACAGCACCCTCGTTTTTCATCACTTTATGTGCCGCATTGCCCATATTGGTATCTTGTACGGCTAAGTCAGCGAGACGTTTCGCATTCGCAAGCGAAACCTCTTTGATCGCTTCTATAATTTCGCTTCTTTTGGCAAACCCAAGTTTAACGAATGCTGCCTGTGCTGTCTGTGCTGCTGCGATAGCCTCTGTTGCTGTCGCGAAGACGCCTGCCCGCGACGAATTTCCGCCAACGGGTGTCGTGGGTTGTACAGTCGTCGTCCCGTCTTGTTGCAGTGTTCTCAAGACTTGGGAAACAATCTCTTCAATCTGTTTTTCGTCAATTTGTGCCATTCACCCCTCCAGTCACTCATCGCGTAGAACACGCCTAAGGAGAACATAGTAAAACCACTGGGCGGCACCTTAGATACGGAAACCCGTGGCAATGCTAACATGTTCTCTGCTAAAGCGGAGTAGGGCAAAGGCGAGAAAATCATCCCCGCCCTACAAAGCCAATTTATTTGCTGCTACTCTTCGGTTCTTCCGAACCGCCACCGAGAATAGTCTCCACATCTGCATGCGGGCGAGGGATGACGTGTACCGATACCAGTTCGCCGACCGCTTTCGCGGCTTCTGCCCCAGCATCTGTCGCTGCCTGCACCGCACCGACATCTCCGCGAACCATGACAGTGACAAAACCGCCACCGACCTGTTCTTTCCCGACTAATTTGACGTTTGCGGCTTTCACCATGGTGTCGGCAGCTTCAACCGCACCGATGAGTCCGCGTGTTTCAACCATTCCTAATGCTTCATTGCGCATGTAGTTAGACTCCTTATCTGTAAAAATAGAATGCAAGATGCCTTGCAGTGCACCACTGGTATCTATTTGTATTTTTGATGTAGTGTGGGTACGCACATAGGCACCTTAATCAAATACGCTCGTTAATAATGATACTACAAAATCCGCATTTCTGCAAGTCAAATTTTAGTGTTCAATTATTAGTGTTCGGTAATTTGACCTGCTATAGATCACGTATCTACTAATTTCAGTTTTCTTTTAATTCCTAAAAAGAGCGTTTCCTCCTAACTGATAACTCTCACTGCGAGGCAAACTGATAACTGATAACTGATAACTATTCTTACTCAAAACTAATAGCCTTTCCAATTTTGTCTTGACTTTTAATCGGAATTCTGATAAAATATTATTAACCTTGGTATGAATTGATCAGAACCTTTTTAAACGGAAATTGGAGCACCTCACCCTCTCGTCGTCTGAAAGGTGGTTGTGCGGATCAGGACGCATCAAAATTTCGGTGAAGTTTGCAAGACGGAACGTTTATCTAAAAATAGCCAACGAAGGAGATCTCATTTTGAACAAGAATTTGGAGGCAAAGCAGGAAGCCGCACTCCGAAAAATCCTGTCAGAGGTGCCAGAAACCTCGACGTATACACCCGTAACAGATTCTTTGAGTAGGGCGACTGAATTAGGAGAGGATAAAATCGCAGGTGTCCTTAACGGTTTCAGTTCGATGCCCCAATCTACAACCGTTTTCGCGAATCCGGCACTACACAAAGCCGCGGTTGATTGTGGCGGCACACAGATAACCTTGAATATCCGTAGTTTTGCCATCCGCGGTATCGTTTCCGAAAGTGAAATCGTCGCAGACAAACTCAGCCCCGCTTTCGTTATCTTCGCAGGACTTTTCGGCAGGCGACCTGGAACAGATGACAGTGAACTTGATGAAGAGACGCTACTGTCAAACCTAATAGATAAGAAATTTTATGACTTCATTACAACTCGCAGAGAAAGTCTAACCGGTGAACAACGCCTCGTTAACCAGGTTGCAGAATTTGCTAAAGCCTTCCCTGAAGCCGGTCCCGAGGCTGCTATTCAACACTTCTCAACGCTCCGTAAACTGGGTATTCCAAATCAGAAAGGAATTAACGGCACGCGGGACCCCGATTCACTCCTGCTTGAATTGATTGAAACGCACATGGAGAATGTCGCTGTAGGAACAGTTTCGGCGTATATGCGACATCAACTCCGTGAGAACCCAGCACTACACCCTCAAGTTCTGGCAATGCGCGCAACGGATCTGATCACCGAGTATCAAAAGAGTGAAAAGACTGCTTTCCAAACCTGCTATAGTCTCCTCTTAGGACGTGAAGCCTCTACGGTTGAAGCAGATATTTTAGAACGGATGGGCATCATACAGATACACCACGGTTCTGCAGGCTCCAACGTCGTCGCTCGCTATCTCGCCACTTTGCATACCGGGGCGGTCTCCGACTTTTTTGTCGCAGCGCAGATGGCTCTCGATGGCGATCGGCATTTCGGGGCGATTCACGATATGACAGCGTTTATCAATCAAATTGAACCACTGGATACCGAGGCACGCGAGGACGCGATCCGTGAACGGATGCAATCCGCACTGCCGACCTTTGGGCATCCAGAAATCGCCGCCGCCGGGCGCGCTGATGAAATCCAACAAGATCCCAGACCCGCTATCTATTTCAATCCGTTCCTTGAGGCAATTGATAACGGCGACATTCAACTCAATGATTCACAGAAAAAGCGATTAACTATTATCCAACGCATTTATCAACTCGCCTTCGTTGAAGGTTTTGTCCGTCCGGGCCGTGAAGATGAACCGCCACTCCGCTTAACGCCGAATACCGATTTCGGTGGATGGGGAGTCCAAGAAGGATTGGACATCTATGAAAGCGACAGAACGCTATTGACATACATTTTCCGAGGTTTCGGTTGGATGATGGATGCCCGTGAACAACTCCCGTTGAAGATTATCCGACCCGTTATCCCGCCACACCCTGATGTCATTCCAACACCAACTGATGATATGACAATCGCGAACGAAGTTGTGGCATTACACAACCGAATGGCAAGTACGAACGCCTTTGACGGATAGCCATCTTGATGGGATTTCCAACCTTACTAAACCCCTAAGCAAAGTAGATGCGGTTTGTAACCGCACCGAGTTTGCAAGAAAGATACTGTAACGCAATTAAAGAGGAAGAATCAGTGACTGAATTAGGGCAATTAACAGTGCCAACAGAGGGTGAAAGAATAGGGTACGTTGACAGGCAGCTCGTCGTACCCAATAAACCTATTATCCCTGTTATTGAAGGCGATGGCATCGGACGAGACATCATGAAGGTGGCGCGCAACGTCGTTGATGCAGCTGTCCAGGCGGCTTACAATGGCGAAAAACGGATCGTCTGGTTTGATGTCTATGCTGGCGAAAACGCCATGGCAAAATACAACGAATGGCTACCACAAGATACTTTTGACGCTATTGAATACTTTCGAGTCGCCTTGAAGGGACCCCTGACGACCCCTGTCGGCGGTGGTTTTCGTAGTTTAAACGTGACCTTGCGTCAAGTACTTGAACTCTATGCATGTGTCCGTCCTGTCCGTTATTTCCAAGGTGTCCCCGCACCGGTTACGCATCCCGAAAAGATGGATGTCGTTATCTTTCGTGAGAATACCGAGGATGTCTACGCCGGTATTGAGTGGGAACAAGGCACACCAGAAGTGAAAAAAGTGATTGAGCTGCTCCGCTCTGAAATGGGTGTGGAAATTCGTGAGGATTCTGGTGTCGGCATAAAACCGATCAGCATTTTCGGCACAAAACGTTTGGCGCGCATGGCGATCCAATACGCAATCGACCACGGCAGACGCAGCGTCACTTTCGTCCACAAAGGCAACATCATGAAGTTTACCGAAGGCGCGTTCTGCGCTTGGGGCTATGAACTCGCCAAAGAGGAGTTCGCTGACCAAACGATCACGGAAGACGAACTCTATGACGATTACGACGGTAAGTGTCCTGAAGGTAAGATTATCGTTAATGACCGAATTGCCGATAGCATGTTGCAGCAAATTTTAACTCGGACCGACGAATATGATGTAATTGTCACGCCGAACTTGAACGGCGACTATCTCTCGGATGCCGCTGCAGCACAGGTCGGCGGTATCGGTATGGCACCCGGTGGTAACCTCAGCGACGAAGTCGCACTCTTTGAAGCGACCCACGGCACTGCACCGAAGTACACCGACCAAGATGTCGTCAATCCGGGTTCATTGATCCTTTCAGCAGTGATGATGCTGGAGCATATCGGTTGGCAAGAAGCCGCTGACCTGATCATCAACGGACTTGAGAAAACCATCCTCCAAAAGCGGGTTACCTATGATCTGGAGCGTCTTATGGAAGGCGCGACAAAAGTCCGCACCTCCGAATTCGGCGCATCAATTATCGAAAACTTCTAACGAAAACACCCTCACTGCCCATAAAAGAGGAGCAGCACATGTCCTTAAAAACAAAAATTATCCTTGGCGCGGGTGCGTTAGTTGCCATCGGCATCGGAATAGGGCTCGAATTACATCGTCTTCATAGGCGTATCTTGGAAGAGTTAGTCGAAATCCGCAAGCAAGGCGAGCGGTAGGTATTGTTTTGCAAAGTAGTAGGCACACCCCGTGTGCCGTAACTCCAATCCGGGTAGGTGTGATTTTTAATCGCACCCATAAGTGTCAATTTTAGAAAAAACTTAAAAAAAAACAACCGTCGCGCCCCCAGGCCGGTAGGTTCGGAATGTAATACAAGGAATGGATTTAGTCTATTCCCAGACTAAATCCCCTAACCGAACCGGATACTCCGCGAAAACCTTGAAGACTTCAAAGCCCTCTTCAGTCCCGTAGGGTTTATTTGTTTGGGTATTTCTTCAGTATTTGTATAGAAAATGAGGTCAACAATTCAACTCATTTTTCTTTAGTCCCGTAGGGACGATATGTTTGTAGAGATGGAACCTCACTACCCTCTTTAGTCCCGTAAGGACGGCATCTGTAAAGACGCAGGCTTTTGGGAAAATTACCTGAGATGAAACTGCTTTTTTCCATTGCAAATATTTTCATGTTTTTGGGTTTTACTGTCGGAAGTTACGGACAGGCTCTCGTTTATGTGTCATCGACACAGATTGAACCGCTTGCTGTCGGTGAGCAGATGCACCTGAATATTCAAATCTTGGGGGGCAAAAGCGTTTCAGGATATGAGTTGACTGTGGGTTTTGATCCAACCGCGCTCCGCTATATTGAAAGCGTGAATGCGGATTACCTACAGGCAGGTGCTTTTGCTGTTCCTCCCATAATTTCTGATAATAGTGTTTATGTTGCGGCCACATCCTCTGCTGGGCCTGCTTTTACCAGTGAAGGCACACTTGCTACATTAACGTTTGAAGTGATTGCTGCCAAAGATTCTACCATTGAATTAATAGATATAACCCTTTCCGATAGTGCTGGAATGTCAGTGGCAGTTATAAACGAAAATGGGAAAATTGTGGCAACTGAGTTGCCCGAAAACTGGGATGTCAATGAGGATGGCAAGGTGAACATCCTCGATCTGACGTTGGTTGCCAGCAACCTTAATGCAGATGTTCCGGCAAATCCGCGCGCAGATGTCAATAAAGATGGGAAGGTCAATATTTTAGACTTAGTCCTGGTTGCCCAAAACCTTGATGCTGCTGGAGGGGACGAGAACAAACCTGAGGTAAGAGTCAATCTGGTCGAGTTCAATCTAGCTGAATCCTACCCAGCCAAGTTCGTAAGGTTCGTAAGTGCAAATCCTCCAAATGGTTCAACAATTGCCCCTGATGCAATTATCACCCTTACCTTTAACAACGCACCTTCTGGTGTCACAGTAAGTGACACACCTGCTGATGTCACAGCTGCAGGTAAAACAACTGGAGTGACCTCGGTGTTGCTACCGGGAAAACGACAACTTACCGTCGCAGGATCCGGTAAAGTCCGTACAATCACAGGGGACTTCACCCCTGGTCCGCTCACATTGACGATCACTTGGGCGGATGAAATCCATGTTCTGAACTATACGGTCTCAGCACCGGATACCGAGCCACCCTCGGTCATCAGTGGAACGATTGCAGATGGAGACAGAAATATTGATCCAGAAGTTATCAACACCGAAGGAAAGATCGAGATCATCTTCAGTGAGGCGGTCACGGGTTACATCGCCCTGCAAACCGAAGGCGGAGATGATGTCGGTTGGATCAGCAAAAAGATAGTTGGAGGTAACAAAGGCACACTCGAACTCGTTGCCGGCAAAGAGATCGACAATGAGACGACTTATGTTATTAAAGGCACTGTCTCTGATGGTGCCGGTAACAAACTTGCTGTCGAGATTACCTTCACAACCGCAGCTAAAAAGTAAAATTGAGGCTATTTCTATCTTTGCCTGTTAAAGAGGCAGGTATGTATCATGATTACCGAACTCCGCGTACAAAATTTCAAATCATGGAAAGATACCGGTAAATTGCAGATAGCACCCTTAACTGGATTCTTTGGCGCGAACAGTTCCGGCAAAACCACCATCCTGCAAACGCTGCTCATGCTGAAGCAGACTGTGGAACGTCCACCGGATTGGGATGGCGTGATTGATTTCGGTGATGATAGTTCCCTCGTTAACTTAGGCAGTTTTGATGACCTCATTCACCAGCACAACTTAGATTTAAGCCTCGATATTGCTGTGGCATGGAAGCTGCCTGAAAGACAGAAATTGGATTCAATTGAGGACGATTCACTCTCTTTCTTAATGTCTATTGCTAACAAATATGGGGATGCGGAGTTATCTCGCTTTTGTTATACAATGGGTAGGAAGGATTTTGAGATTAAATGGGAATCGTCGGGGTACAAATACAAATCAGAATTTTATTCCGAAAGCGCAGAATTGTTTCGATGCTATGGTGTCGCTAATCCCTTTGGACCACTGGAATCTTTCAAGCCTCTTAAAGATACGTTTGAGAATCTATTTCACCGAATTTGCTACCTCGGTTCACTTCGTGAATCCCCTTACTCGCGTTATGCATGGCAAGGCAATCATCCGAAAGATACCGGACAGAGCGGGAAAGAAATGACTTCTGCTATCCTTTCAAAGAGGGTAAAACTTCAAGGTATTGATAAACAGATAATAGAATGGTTACAGCGGTTGGATTTAATCGATTCCTATCGTCTCAATCCTATTTCTGGTTCAGAAAAAAATTACGAATTCCTTGTCCGAAAGTACAAAGGAGGACCTGAAGTCCGACTCACCGATGTCGGGTTTGGTGTCTCCCAAGTATTGCCGGTATTGGTACTCTGTTATTACGTGCCAGAGGGCAGCATTCTCATCCTTGAACAACCTGAGGCGCACCTCCATCCGAAGGTCCAGTCGGAATTGGCGGATCTGCTCATTGAGGTCGTCAAAAATCGGAAACTGCAGATTATCCTTGAGAGCCACAGCGAGCATCTACTGATACGGTTAATGCGACGCATCGCTGAGGAACAGATTTCTGCAGACGATACCGCCTTCTATTTTTGCGAAATGAACGAAGGCGTATCTGAAATTGAGAGGCTCAACGTTGATGATTATGGAAACATCACAAATTGGCCACAAAACTTCTTCGGCGATGAGATGGGCGACTTAGCAGCAAAAACTAAAGCGGAGATGAAACGTCGGAAAGCCGACAAATGATGAAAGTTATTGTAGATACGAATGTTCCCTTAGTTGCTAATGGAAAAGCAGAACAAGCCTCTGAAGATTGC
This sequence comes from Candidatus Poribacteria bacterium, assembly GCA_026706025.1. Classification (NCBI taxonomy): domain Bacteria; phylum Candidatus Poribacteria; species Candidatus Poribacteria bacterium. The sequence continues at coordinate 27,016 of JAPOZO010000050.1, read as the reverse complement.
GTGGAAACCTGTATTGACGAACTGATGAAGATTACCGAAGGTGATATAAAATTAGTATTGGATGACCAGCGGCGAATTATTGAAGAATACCGGAATAAGTTGAACCCCGGAGGTTTTCCTGGTGTTGGAGACGCTTTCCTCAAATGGGCGGAGATAAATTGGGCAAACCCGCAACAATGCGATTTGGTTTCCATTACGCCTATTGATGATTCAGAAACTGATTTTCAAGAGTTTCCAACAGATCCCACACTAACGGACTTTGATCCAGATGATAGAAAGTTTATCGCTGTTGCACGCGCTCACGCCGAGAACCCTCCCATCCTGCAAGCAGTCGATAGTGATTGGTGGAACTTTCGCGACGCACTCCATCAAAATGGTGTCACAGTTGATTTCATCTGTGAAGATGATATTCGTCTGATTCTGAGTTCGTAACACCTCAAAACACAGGAGAGATAGCATGATCCACGAGATAAGAACCTACAACTTGAAACTCGGACAACTTCAAGAATATTGGAAACGTTTCAGTGAAAAACTACCCGGTCGTCAGGAACTCTCGAAACTCGGTGGACACTGGTACACCGAAGTTGGACCGTTGAATCAGATGGTCGCTATTTGGCCCTACGAAAGTCTCGAACAGCGGACAGAAATCCGACGCGCTGCGGAAGCCGAACCAAATCCGGTATGGCCCCCCGATACAAGTGAACTCATTGTATCAATGGTCTCTGAGATTTATCTACCTGCCCCCTTTATGGAACCGTTAGGTGAAAAGGACATCGGCCCCCTGTACGAGATGCGTCTGTACACCTATCCAGTAGAAGGCATGCTGCAAGTGCTGGAAGCATGGGGCGCGGCTATCCCTGAACGCGTGAAGTTCTCACCTCTCGCCGGTTGTTGGTACTCAGAATACGGTGGCGTCAACAATTTTATCCATATATGGGCGTATAGAAGTTTTGAAGAACGTCAACGGATCCGAGCAGAGACACGAGAGAAAGGGGTCTGGCCCCCCAAAGGCTCTGTCAGACCCATCACACAGGAGAGTAAACTCCTACTACCCGCGCCTTTCTCACCGATGCAGTAGTTAGACTTCCACAACAATAAGTCCTGTCCCAATCGCTGGCGAGGTTTCTAACCTCGCCGTTTCACGCGATACCCTCACCCACGGTTGACGAGGTTTTCCAGCCGCCTACCATTAACTGCTGATTACCGATCGCTAAAATAGATTTGACATAAACTTCTAAATGTGCTACGGTATTAGAAATTAACTTTTTGTCCAAAAGACAACCCCACAAACTACAGCAAGGGAAACTATATGGCACGTTCAAAACAGTCAGACCTTTCGTTGATAGAACTCTACAAACAACTAAAAAAACAACATGAAGATGCCATTCTCCTTTGCCGAGTCGGTGATTTCTATGAAGCCTTTTTTGAAGACGCGGAACTGATCGCACGTCTCCTTGAGATCGCCTTGACAGCGAGAAGTCATAAGAACCAAAAATCCCCGGCACCACCGATGGCAGGCATCCCACACCACGCACTCGACTCCTATCTCTACAAACTCGTCAAAGCCGGACATAAGGTCGCTATTTTGGAGCAGACCGAAGACGCAAAACTCGCACGAGACGAAAACCGACTTGTTAAACGCGATATCGTTCGGATCGTTACACCCGGCACCGTGACTGACCCGAAAGTCCTTGAGCATAAGCAGAACAATTACCTTATCTCGATCTATCCGAACAAAGAAGTCTACGGTGTGGCTGTTGCGGATCTCTCCACAGGCGAATTTCTGGTAACCGAACTTACAGATCCCTCACGTCTGTGGGCAGAGATACACCGATTTTCTCCAAAGGAGTTTCTCTTTTCCGAATCCTTTGAAGATGCGGAGATGTTTGACCGTCTCAAAACCGAACTAAAAGCGACACTCAATAATCTACCTGATTGGCGGTTTGACTATGATACCGCTCGCACGGAACTCCTCGAACATTTCCAAACGATTTCGCTCGACGGCTTCGGATGCGAACACCTACACACCGCTATCTCTGCTGCTGGCGCGCTCATCTATTATCTAAACGAAACACAAAAACAGGAAGTTGAACACATCGTCTCGCTTCATACCTACACGCTCTCGGATTTTATGGTGCTGGATGCCGATACACAGCGCAACTTGGAACTCACGACCTCTATTCGCGACGGCTCCACAAAAGGCACACTCCTTGAAGTCTTGGATCAGACAGTGACGGCGATGGGTGGCAGAAGGATGCGCCAGTGTCTCTTGCAACCCCTGCTTGATGAAAATGAGATTGAGGGACGGCTCGGCGCGGTTGACGAACTCAAAACCCAAATTAACTTGCAGGAAGAACTCCGCGAGGCACTCGGACAAATGTACGATATTGAGCGGCTCATTTCACGGATCAGCCTCGGTTCTGTGAATGGTCGGGATCTACATTCACTCAAGGATTCATTGTGCCTAATTCCCGATGTCAAAGCGCAGCTGCAAGACTGTAGCAGCGGAATGTTAGTATCTCTCAACGGTACCTTGGATCCGCTTCCTGGGTTAGTCGAGTTGATTGAAAACGGCATCCATCCGAACCCACCCGCAACGATTCGCGAGGGCGGTGTGATATGCGATGGGTATAATGAGGAACTTGATGATCTTCGGCAGATTGTGGGGCAAGGAAAGGAATGGATCGCCGCTATGGAGGCAGAGGAACGCAAACGCAGTGGTATCCAATCCTTAAAGATCGGATTCAATCAGGTCTTCGGTTATTACATTGACGTGACGAAACCGAATCTCGACATGGTGCCTGAACACTATATCCGTAAACAGACACTTCGGAACTCCGAACGGTTCATCACGCCTGAACTCAAGGAACAAGAAGCGAAGGTACTCAACGCTGAAGATCGGATCCAGACTTTAGAATACGACCTTTTCTGTCAAATTCGGGATGAGGTGTCGAAGTATACGGAAGCCATCCAGAAAATCGGAGCGGCACTCGCAATGACGGATGTCCTCGCCAATTTCGCGTATATCGCATCAAAATACAACTACGTGAAACCGACAGTCACATCTGTAGATGAGATCGTTATCCGCGACGGTCGGCATCCGGTTGTTGAGCAGCTATTTACACAGGAGGGTTTTGTCCCCAACGACACGCTACTCAACTGCGATGACGAGCAATTACATATCATCACGGGACCGAATATGAGCGGTAAGAGCACTTATCTGCGTCAAACAGCACTCATTGTTTTAATGGCACAGGTGGGGTGTTTCGTGCCTGCCTCCGCTGCGAAGATCGGCTTGGTGGATCGGATCTTTACACGTGTTGGCGCGTCGGATAACCTTGTGATGGGGCAGAGTACTTTCCTCGTTGAGATGAACGAAACAGCAAATATCCTCAACAATGCCACCCGCAACAGTCTCGTCATCTTTGATGAAGTCGGACGCGGCACCAGCACGTTTGATGGACTTAGTATCGCGTGGGCGGTTTCGGAGTATCTCTTGGATGAAAAACGGATGGGCGCGAAAACGCTCTTCGCTACGCATTATCACGAGTTAGTGGAACTCGCCAGTAAATATAAACGTGCGAAGAACTATAACGTCGCTGTCCATGAAGATGGACAAAAGGTGACATTCCTCCGTAAAGTTGTACCCGGTGGCGCAGACCAGAGTTACGGCATCCACGTCGCTCGGCTCGCTGGCTTACCCCAAGCCGTGATCACACGTGCGCAGCAGATACTTGAGGTGCTTGAACAACACAATCTCAGTGTTGAGGCGGACAGTGCCACCGGACAACAGCCGAAAGCGCATCCGACCATGCCAAAACCGCGCCGTCGCGTTTCCCGAAAAACGATGCAGAGTGATGCGCTGCAGATGGCACTCTTTACACCAAAGACGCACCCGCTCGTTGAAGAGATCCGACGTTTGGAACTCACGCAGGTGACACCGTTAGACGCCGTAAATATCCTCTATGATTTGAAAGCAAAAGCGGAGGAATCTGAGGGTTAGGCGGCAGCGATGCAGTCCCCTTCTAACGAACCGAGGGTGACACGCTGGATCTGATTGATTGCGCTCTCTGGGGCATCAATGAGGACGCGGAGGTAATTGTCAGTAAAACCAGCGAGGTGGTCATTTTCGCCTTCTCTGCTCGCTTCGATCAACACCTCTTTCTGTTTCCCAAGCATCCGTCGTCGAAACGCTGTGTTAAGACGTTCGCCGAGTGCAATCATCGTTTGGCTCCGTGCAGCGGAGATATGTGGCGACACTTGGTCCGGGTAGGTCGCGGCGGGTGTGCCTTTTCGGGGAGAGTAGCGGAACACATGCAATTGACTGAAGCCGATATCTTCAACGAATTGGCAGGATGCTTCAAAGTGTGCGTCCGTTTCACCGGGAAACCCGACCATAATATCGGTAGTGATCCCAACATCATCACCAAAGCCCCGTCGTAAGTTCCCAACGAGATGCGCAAACTCTGTAGTGGTATAACGCCGACGCATCTGTCGTAGTACCGCATCCGAACCGGCTTGTAGTGGGAGATGAAAGTGGGGCATACATTTCGGCAATGCCGCCATCCGTTCACCGAGGATATCCGGAAAGTACATCGGCTCAATTGAGCTGAAACGGATCCGTTCGATGCCTTCAATGTCGTGGATGTGCTCTAAGATGTCAGCGATGTCCTTGTCCCTACCGGTATCCATGCCGTAGGCACCCAAATGCACGCCGGTGATAACGACCTCTTTGATGCCACTGTCGGCGATGCGCTGTGCTTCCTCAGCGATGTCATCAAGCGGACGGCTTGTCATCCGACCGCGTACGTAAGGGATGATACAGTAGGTGCAGAATGCACTGCAGCCATCTTGCACCTTGATGAGCGCGCGTGTGCGTTTGCCAGCATCGCTAACGCCTTTGCTGAAGCGTGCATGTTCGCGGATGGCATCGTGCTGTACGGGTTCTATGGAGAGAAGCGGGTTTGATGTGTGGGGTACTTCTTCCGTAGATGATGACGTTTCGGCGTTTAATATGTCCAGGTAATTTTGAAAATCCGCTTTTTCTCGGTTACCGAAAACAAACGTCACACCCGGTATCTCTTCAATCGCCTCGCGATCGCTTTCGGCATAGCAGCCTGTAACCAGCACTTTTGCGTTCGGATACTGGCGGATCGCCCTCCGAATCGCTTGCCGTGCCTTCTGATCGGCGACGTTCGTTACGGTGCATGTATTGATGAGATAGAGGTCTGTCTGCTGTCCCGACATCTCCGCGTCAACAAGCCTATATCCGTTGCGCTGGAGTGTCTCACGCATGGATTGCGTATCGTATTGGTTCGCCTTACATCCCATCGTAATCAGTTTTGCGGTTTTCATGTTTTTAACTATGGGCCTTCTTGCTCATTTTTTTGACGTTATCAAAAAAATGGTTTTCTGTTGCATTCGGTGCGGCTTCGCGAGGGCGGACGGTTTTTCGATCCGGTAAATATTATACCGATTTTTCGCCCGAATTGCAAGTGAGATGTAAATGTAACCAGGTGTACTCAACTTTAAACGGTTGTCGGCTATCAATGGGGAGATCCTTATCAAAAGTCTCCCTTAACTGACAACCGACAACTGATAACTGAAAACTCTGTATTATGACAATTCAACCACTTTACCGGTGCGTGCGCATTCGTAGATAGCCATGTTGAGCGCGACGGAGCGTCTGCCCTCATAGCCATCAACCGCTGGGGACGCGCCATCATTAATAACACGGAGTGCGTCCTCAATTACACTATTCGGATAAGGCGGAAGGTCAATATTCGGTTCATCGTCGTCGTCGAACTGCCACATCTCCGGTCCGAGACCGACGATCCCTTTTTCGCCGTGGATGTGAATCATTGAGACGTTACCGCCGGGATATGTGGTCGTTGTTAGGACGTGACCGAGTGCGCCATTTTCAAATTCGAGAATCGCTGAGGTCATATCCTCTGTTTCGCAATTTTCGTGGTCATAGACATCAAAATGCGCACCGATGACCCGTTTGACGGGACCCATAAACCAGAGCATTAGATCAATGTAATGCACACCTTGGTTCATGATGGAGCCGCCGCCATCAAGTTCCCATGTGCCGTGCCAACCGACGTAGTAGCTATCTGGACGTTTCCATTTCATGCGGAGTTCGCACAGCAACGGTCTACCGAGCGCACCCGTTTCCAGTACTTGTTGGATCCTGCGGTTGTGTGTACCGTAGCGTTCACCGAAGTCAACAAGCAGCTTGACATCGTTGTCTTCGCATGTTTTAATGAGGGAGTTACAATTCTCGACGCTGACATCCATCGGTTTTGTAGTGATGACGTGTTTACCGCGGCGTGCCGCTTCCTCTCCAAATTTGCCGTGAAGACCGCTCGGAGTCATAATCATTGCCACGTCAATGTCATCGCGGTCGAACATCTCAAGGGCATCGTCATGGCTTTCGCAGCCGAAGCGTTCTTCAGCTGTCTTGCGCCGATCTTCAACTAAATCTGCTACAGCAACGAGTTCTGCGCCATCTGTGCTGTGAATTACATTGGAGCGGTTCATACCCATACCTAAACCGACAACGCCAAAACGTAGATTATTAGACATTAGAATTTCTCCTTTTATAGTTGTCAGTTGTCAGTTATTGGTTATCAGTCAAAGGGTTTTCGTGTTTAGAACATATCGCTACCATTTGGCATACGCCAGGAAAAGATGAGTTGTTACAAGCAAAACTCTTAACTGACAACTGATAACTGATGACTGATAACCATTATAGCATATACATAGACTATGCGTTACAAAAAATTAACCGGACTATTTCTGGCAATCTTTATCCTTTACGCCGGACCACAGCCCATCTTTTCACAAGCAGATGGGATACGTTTCACCGATGTAACAGCGGAACTCGGTATTGAATTTCGTCATACCAATGGCGAAAGTGGCGAAAAATACTTTATTGAACCCATCGGTAGTGGGGCTGCCCTCTTCGATTTTGACAATGATGGAGATTTGGATCTCTACCTCGTCAATGGCAGCAACTTGCCCGGTACAACCTCACCTATGTCGCCAACCAACCGCCTCTATCGCAACGATGGGGACACCTTTACCGATGTAACTCTTGAAGCCTCTGTCGGTGATACAGGGTACGGGTTGGGGTGTTGTGTTGCTGATTATAACAATGACGGTTTTACCGATCTCTACGTAACGAACTTCGGCGCAAATGTCCTCTATCACAATAACGGTGATGGCACTTTTACAGATGTCACCGAGTCCGCCGGAGTTGATGGAACTCAGTTTAGCAGCGGTTGCGCTTTTGTAGACCTTGATGCAGACGGGTATCTGGATCTCTATGTCGTCAACTATGTTCAATTCGATCCGAAGACAAACCCGGAATGCACTCGGCAAGGGATTCGGACGTATTGCACGCCGGAAGCATTGGAAGGTGCTGCGGATATCCTCTATCGGAACAACGGGGACGGCACTTTCACAGATGTGACGGCAGAGGCGGGCATCAGTGGTGCTGATGGAAAAGGGTTGGGTGTTGTCTGCGGTGATATAGATAACGATGGCGATGTCGATATTTTCGTTGCAAACGATACCACCCCGAATTTCCTCTATCGCAACGACAGCGACACTGCTATTAAGATGATGGAGGATGCACTTTTCGCAGGTGTTGCGCTCAGCGAGGAGGGGCGCGCCTATAGCGGAATGGGTGCGAATCTCGGCGATTTCGACAACGACGGCTATCTCGATATCGTAATCACAAATTTTCAGGATCAGACGAATAGTCTCTATCACAACGCACAGAGCAGCTTTTTCAACGAGGTGAGTTTCGCTAAAGGTATCGGTGAGAGAAGTCTCCGCTATTTGGCGTGGGGTGTCGATTTCGCCGATTTTAACAATGACGGTTGGTTGGATCTGTTCGTTGCCAATGGGCACTTGGACAATAATGTCGCGGAGATTGATCCGATTGGCACATATGCGCAACCCAATCAACTTTTTCTGAGCGACCGCGGTCGCAATTTTGCGGAGTCCGTTGATATGGCAATAACGGAGCAAAAGGTGAGTCGTGGCACCGCATTCGGTGACATAGATAACGATGGCGATGTGGATATTGTTGTCTCTAATCTTAAAGACGCACCGACTATTTTGCGGAACGATAGTGACAAAGCATCGCAGTGGTTAAGTGTCAAGTTAGTCGGCACGCATTGTAACCGAGATGCAATTGGTGCGCGGGTAACGGTCGTATCTGGAAACTTGGCACAGATACGTGAGGTCAAAAGCGGTTCGGGTTACCTCAGTCAAAACGATCTCCGCCTACATTTCGGATTAGGCGACGCTACACAGGTTGATACCCTGATAGTGCGATGGCTCTGCGGCAAAATCCAAACCTTACAAGCTATTGAAACGAATCAGGTGCTTATTATTTCCGAAAAATAGTATATGTTCCTACGGCACGGCATAATCGTCTGGGTTGTCTTTCCGCCAATTCGGGAGATATCCCTCTGTATGCCCAAAGCCGTAAGAAGGTCCGATTTGGTTCACGCTTGACCAGGGCCACGCTTGCCCACCTATCAGACGAAATTCATCACCTTTACCGCAGAGCCAATAGAACATGTGTGCCACATATCTCGCAACACCGTGTCCGCCATACTCCGCCATCTGAAAATCAAAATCAGGTTCTTCCTTCCAATCCCGTGTCGGTGGTACTGTCCGCCAGTAACTGTATTTCAACATGTGGCGCAACCCTTCCGCAGAAGATTCCCCACGGCGATGGAGGATGCTCTGCGAATGGATAACAAAAGAACCCGCGGGTCCCTCGCTTGAAACGCCTTTCTCGGCTATATCTCGACCTGTTGAGCGAATATGCGAACCGGGTAAGAGTTCCGTCGGACCCATTTCCAAGGGTGTATCTTGCGGGAAGTAGAAGACCTCAACAAAGTTAATTTCGGGTCCAAAGACGTGATCCGCATCATGATGCCACCCTTGTGCAGGCATCGGACACTCGACACGATGATTGCTGACCAGCACGGGTAACCCGACATTCTTACCAAGCAGCGAACGCAAGGCACCGGCAAGTTCACGATTCAGCAGCACATGCTCGATGTACCAGTCTTCGAGCAAGATGGAACTCGGCTCATGTGTATCCCGCATGCGTTCTAAATCGGCGTGTGTTATACCCGGTGGAATAAAGCACGGGTTTATCGGTAAGTCGCCATTGAGATAATCACATGTACGCTGGTTAATTTCATCGGAAACAACGCCTTGGAGTTGCAGGTAGCCGTCTCGACAATATTGCAGCACCTGTGTATCGGTGAGCGTCGGTTCACAGTCAAAGGTGCGGTTTATTTCATCGTATTTCATTGTAGGTTCCTTAGGTTCCCTGAGTTAACGTTAGAAACTCCAATTTTCTCTTGATATGAATCCATACTGAATCCTTGCTCGAGGTGCTCGGCAATATTCGGTTCGTCGGGCGGTTCTGGAAAAAAAAAGAGGGCGATGGGACGCTTGTATTTATCCGCTAATTTCTCGAGTTGAATATAAGTCGGCGCGCGTTCTCCCGATTCCCAATCATTGACGATTGAGGCATCTTTTTTCAAAAACGCGGCAATCGCTTCCACGGCATAACCGGAACGTTCGCGCGCCCATTTGAGGATGTCAGGGTTGATCCCATTAATGTATTCAGCCATGATGGTAATCTCAATATTTTAGGCAGGGAATCTCGTGAGGCAAATTGATTTAGTCCTGAGTTTTATTATCTGTTAATAAATAACACTACCTTGATATATAATAACATTAACAAAGAATCTGTGTCAAATGTACAGTGAATTATGGATTATTTCTCCATTCTATAGACACCGATTCTGAAGCCGTAACGCTTGTAAAAGGCAACGGCATCTTCGTTATGGACGAGTACATCCAATCTGACTTTCTTATCCGTCCATACGTTTTCGTACAACCAATCCAGCAGCTGCGTAGCGATGCCTTTTCGCCGATGCGCTCTGTCCACGTACAATTGCCGCATATAATAGTATCCGCCGTCATCTCTGTATAGACAATACGCGACGATATCTCCGTTCTCCTTGACCGTATAGCAGATATAGTCGGTTGCCAACCACGCTTTTATCCGTTCGGTGAGTTCGGCTATGTTCATCGGATTGGGGTGCTGTTCGTCCTCAATGAGGCATCTGTTCAGTTCGGCAAGTCTTTTGGTATCACTTAGTTTTGCTTTAATGATTTCCATTTTCGTAATTTTCTATGATAGCTAAGGTCGTATCAATAACGGCTTGTTCTCCCTTTTCCCTACGGCTTTGCTTTTCAACATCGCTCAAGAGAATATGCTCACCCTTGCTCGGATTATCAAAAACGAACAGTAATGATAGACGTTGCATCCCAAAGTATTCAGCAACTGCGAAAGTAGTAGCCGTTTCCATGTCCACGGCAATATAACCTTGATGAGACCAACGCTGAATTTCTGCTTTTCCCTCTGCAAGCAGTGCCGATGTCGTCCAGATTGGACCTTTATGTATCTCAACAGAGGCAACACGTGAAGGCGTAATCTGTTCAACAAGATCAAGTGAGGCATTGATTTCCTGAGTCTGTGGTAAATAGTATTGTGCTGCCCCTTCACCACAATATGCTGATGTTACGCAGACGATATCACCTGCTTGAATACTATCGTTCAACGCACCGCAGCAACCTGTTTGTATGACTAAGGATGTTCCCAGCACACCGAATAGATGTGTGATTTCAGAAGCCATCGCGTCACCGTACACGGAAGCGTAACCAACGCTGATGTTCTTATAATCACCAATCAGCACATCCTCAAAAATACCATTCGGTGAACCGACTTCATAAATGTCCCTAAAAAAGGTGCTGTGCTTGGCGTAATTGACTTTTAGATTGCGTGTTCCTCGCAGGATTAAAATGGTCGGTACCTTGTCCTCAGGGATATTTAAAAGCGACAACCATTCATTTTTCGTTAACTCTTTGAGCATTGTGTATTTTTGAAATCCTGTCTATATAGTTAACCTCACATTGTCCTGTTTTACGAGGTCCTTGATTTCCCATTCTGACCCGTAAGCCGCCAACGCTTTCGTTTCTGGAGAGAGTCTCTCCATCACTTCTGGCGGAAAGAGTTCTCGGATCCCGCGCTCGTCTTGAAAAAACTGCGTCTTATACCGCAAGATCAAAAACCGTCGATCCCGATCTTTCGGTTTCCAGACCAGCACACCGTGTGTCAACATCTCGGTGATAATCACAACATCTCCCGCTTTCGGTGCCACATTGACAAGAGCTGGGTGGAGTGGAGCATCTGGATTGTCAGGTTTAGAGAAAAACAGGTTTTCCGGACGCTTAAAATTGCGTTTATGAGAACCAGGCAAAACTATCAAGCCACCGTCCCCTGGATAGACATCCGTGAAATAGAAGAAGGCAACGATGTCGTTCGTGAAAATTTGATCGTTTTTGACTTCATACCGTCGTGTCCATCGGAAACCTTCACCGGCAGAATGCAGTGGTGTCATCTCTGGGCGTTCGTGCGTATTGACAACAAGCGACCCACGATTGAAACGCGGCTTATTGAAAGTCAACTCTTTAATGATGGGCCATGTGGTGGGGTGGAGCGTCAACGCTTCGAGCGATTTATCCGCTGAAAACCCGTTTGAAAAACCTTCGCCACCTCGACTAATTCCAGGAGGCAATTCATCTGGGGCTGCCTGCACAAGCCGTTCAATGGCTGCTTGTGCGTTACTAAGTTCTTCCGGTGTTAAGACCTTCTCTAAATGCAGGTAGCCGCGTAAGTCAAAGAGATATTTCTGTTTCGGGGTCATGTGCTTTCCTCAAGCGAGATAAGGTGATTTTCCCTTGCTAAACATGATATAAAGGTTTGCTTTAAATATCAAGATAATTTATAATATTAACATGAAGCAATAGAGCATGTGGGTTGAGGTGAAAGTGGAGACTTTGTAAAATGACGAACCCAAAAATTCTTAGCAAAGCATTTATCAAGCAAACACTTGTGGACAATCGGGAAACTTTGCAGAAATATGGGGTCAAATGGATCGGCTTATTCGGTTCCTACGCTTGAGGAAAGGTTTGCTTTAAATATCAAGATAATTTATAATATTTACAGTAAAGTACGTTAGTTGCGGTGAACATCGAAAAACTGATGCTCCCCTAAGAATTGTCATACGAGGGAGTAATACAAAAAAGGTAAAGGAGATAGATAAAAATGGAATCGATCATTATTGAAAAACTCAAACTGTTACCTCCTGAATGTCATAAGGAAGTGATCCATTTCATTGATACCCTTCTAACCGAAAAAGTTTCACAAGAAAAAAAGAAACCAAAGTTAGATTGGATTGGTGCTTTGGAAGAATATCGGGACCAGTATACAGCACTTGAACTTCAAAAGAAAACATTGGAATGGAGAGATTAGTGTATCTTGTAGATACCAATATCTTTCTTGAAGCATTGTTGCGTCAAGAGAGGGCAGCAGAAGTCGAGTCATTTTTCCAGTTGATTGATTTAGACACAATCTTCATGACAGATTTCTCTGTTTATTCGATTGGCATCGCTTTGTTTCGAGTAAAGAATTTTACAATTTTCACTCGCTTTGTGGAAGATATGATTGTTGATGGCATTAGTATACTTTCACTCACTCCAGAGGATCTTAAGACATTAAACCTACCCACTCAAAAATTCAATCTCGATTTTGATGATGTTTATCAATATGCGGTTGCTGAGAAATACGATCTACAGATTGTTAGCTTTGATAAGGACTTCGATTTGACAGAGAGGGGCCGAAAGGAGCCTGTTGATGTCCTAAAAGGAGCATCCAACTGAAGAAACGCCCGTACCGAAAAACATGGTCAAAAGTTTTCAATTTCTTTCGGATGGATGATTCCAATTCACTCATAATCCCCCAATTCATCTCGTAGCCGTTCCAATTCCGCCTTCAATTCTACAACAATCCCCGCATACGCCGGATCTGCGTAGACATTGTGCATCTCATGCGGGTCTTTCTCCAAATCGAACAATTCCCATTCCGGGGGTGTAGAACGATCAATCGCACCGCCTGACCCTAACGCCTCACCGTAATAGTAGATGAGTTTATAGCGTTCTGTCCGCACGCCATAGTGCGCGGGGATATTGAAATGCGCGAGGTGCATCCAATATCGGTAATACATGGATGTCCGCCAATCCGTAGGCATTTCACCCGCCAACGAGGTTCGGAGACTACTTCCCTGTATATCGTTTGAAATTGCTATGCCAGCGTAGTTGAGTAGCGTCGGTGCAAAATCGACATTCAGGGCAATCTGATCGCTGACGCCTGCCGCTGGAATCTCACGTGGATATCGGACAAGCAACGGAATCCGCATCGATGCCTCATACATGAACCGTTTATCGTACCAGCCGTGATCACCTAAAAAGAACCCATGATCCGCCGAATAGATGACGAGCGTGTCCTCCGCTAAATCTTCAGCATCCAGATAATCAAGCAATCGTCCAACGTTTTCGTCGATAGCGTGCGCACAACGTAGGTAGTTCTGCATGTAGCACTGATAGTTCCACCGCTTCAGATCATCGCCTTCCAGACCTTCCGGCGTTGGCTCTGGGAGATGGTTTTTCCGTTGCATGATGCTGACCTTCGCCGTGTTCATAGCTGCAGCATCTGCCCGATTTTCATAGGTGTCGTTGAAAGTCGGTGGTTCAGGAATTTCGTCCGTATAGAGATGTAGATGCTTTGGATTCGGAAAAAACGGATCGTGTGTCGCTTTATAGGTCGTCATCAGGAAGAACGGCTGATCTATCTCCCTATTTTGTAGCCAATTCAGCGAACTGTTTGTCACGATGTCTGCGGAATATCCGTTAAATTGTTTGCGTTCACCCATCTCAATCATTTCAGGGTTGATGTGCGCGCCTTGCCCTGGGAACACATTCCAGTAATCGAAGCCGTGCGGATCGCTGACACCACCGTGTCCGAGGTGCCATTTTCCGACAATCGCCGTCTGATATCCGTCTTCATGCAGTATCTGTGCGACCGTCCGTTCCTGCGTGTGATCGATTGTATCCGCGAGGGTTTTGATGCCGGTTTTATGGCTGTACTTCCCCGTTAGGATGGAGCCACGGGCAGGTGTGCAGATCGCGTTTGTACAGAAACAGTTGTTGAACCGCATCCCGCCATCACCGATTCGATCGATATTCGGGGTGCGGTTCATTTCACTACCATAGCAGCTAATCGCGGGTGCCGCGTGGTCATCGGACACGATGAGAAGTATGTTCGGTCTGTGTGTTGTTGGCATGGCTTATTCCCAAGGTTTGAGGATAATCTTAGAACTTTCGTGAGAGGCGGAGGTCTCAAATGCCGCTTGGATTTCACTCATGGGGAAGACGTTGCTGATCAGCAAGTCGAGGAGCGATGATCCTTCGATGACCTTCATCAATCCGGGGAATTGGTTCAGGTTATAGTGCCACGCGCCAGCGAGACGTAATCCTTTGCCGATGAGATCCGGACTCACATGGATAACAGTATCGTTTCTGCCACTTTGTCCAACAAAAGCGATGGTGCCGCGCCGACGCGTTGCGTCAATGCAAAGCCGATGCGCTTGGACGTTGCCAGAACAATCAAGCGCGAAATCGACACCGCGCCCGTCTGTTGTAAGGTCGCGAATCTGATCAACAGCATCTTCATCGGTTGGATTGATGACCGCTTCAACGCCCATCTGTTTTGCCCGCTCGGCGCGCCACGGAATTAATTCTGCTGCGATGACCTTCGCACCGCGGAACCTGGCGTTGGTAATCGCACCGAAACCGACGGGGCCAATACCCGTGATGAGCACGGTATGTGTCGCGTTAACCCCCATCTCGTCGAAGGCGCGGTAGGACGGCCCTAACGCACAACACGCAAGTGAGGCGTGTTCATAAGAGACGTTGTCTGGAATCTTCGGGAGCAACCAAGACGGTTTCAGGATATACTGTGCCATTGTCGCACTGCCGTAAGGGGATCCGACGAATTCCTCAAAATTGTAGTTGTTTTCGCAGTGGATATAGTCACCATCTGTGCAAAGCGCGCATTTCCCACAAGGATATTGCGGCATCACGACTACTCTATCGCCTACCTCTACTTTTCCGGGTTGTGCAACATCGACAACCTCACCTGCTGCCTCGTGTCCCATCCGATCAGTTTTGCTGCCGTGCTCAAAAGCGTGGTATTCGTTACACATCGGCGACGCATGGATTTTTACGACGACCCAATCCTCTTTCGGTGTTGGATCTGGCACCTCGACGAGCCCTGCTTGATGTTCACCTAAAATTGCTGCGACCTTCATAGTTGCTCCTTGTGTCTTCCTAAAGATATACGGATATTTCGGTTAAACCTCCTGCATTTTAGCATAGGTCGCGCTATAAAGCAAATTGTAGCGTTTTGATACTGCGGATGCACAAAAACTTTGCTTGACAAAATTAGCGAAAGTCTGTTTAATAATAGAGGTGAAAGCAAACGATCACGGCAAGTTTTGACTTACGAGTTATACCAAAGATATCGTGTTTGCGGTATATTAGAATCTAATAATCTATTTCTAAAAGGACGGATCAATGAAAGTAGAACAAAGGCTTGAAGAATTAGGTGTGGAACTACCAGAACCAGCGGTCCCCGTAGCGAATTACGTTACAACGGTGCAGACCGGCAATCTCATATTTACGTCAGGACACGGACCCGGAACAGGTGAAGGTCCAATCTATAAGAGTCAACTCGGTACCGATGCGACGATTGAAGAAGGCTACGCATCGGCGCGGGAGGTGGCGATCGCCTTATTAAGTACCCTCAAACACGCACTCGGTGATTTGGACAGGGTGAAACGGGTCGTCAAAGTGGTTGGGTTCGTCAATTCAGCACCCGATTTTATCGACCAACCGGCAGTCGTCAACGGCGCATCAGATTTCTTCGTTGAGGTATTTGGCGATAAAGGCAAACATGCGCGCTCCGCAGTCGGCATGGTGCAATTGCCCGGCGGGATCCCCGTTGAAGTTGAAATGGTCATCGAAATTGAGGATTAATCTCTTGAGGAAACTTAAAGTCGGTATTATGAGTCACGAAAGCGCAGCCCGAAACGAAGTGGAGGGCGACTCGGGAGGAGAATACTCTAAGCATGAAACCACGCTTATTACGCCGCAAGGAAAGTAAAAAAAATGGCAGTTCAAATTGTTAAACCTCGGATACGTGGGTTTATCTGTACCAATGCCCATCCAGCAGGTTGTCAGGCGAATGTAAACAACCAGATAGGCGAGATCCAGCACGGCATCCCGCACAAAGAGACAGATATGAATGCCCTTGTTATCGGAGCATCAACGGGGTACGGGCTTGCCTCTCGCATCGCCTTGACTTATGCTTACGGTGCCAAAACGCTCGGACTCCTCTACGAACGTCCAGCCGACGACAGACGCACTGCATCGGCAGGCTACTATAACACCGCTGCCTTCCATCAACAAGCGGCAGCGGACGGATTTCTCGCACAGAGTCTCAACGGAGACGCGTTTTCAAATGAGATGAAAACGGAAACTATTGACCGACTCAAAGCGGACTTCGGCAAAATAGATACCCTCGTCTATAGCATCGCCGCACCACGCCGAATACACCCGGGTACCGGTGTCTCACATGAATCCGTTCTTAAACCTATTGGCGCCCCATATACAGGGAAGACAATTGATCTAAGTCGGGAAGTCGTCGCACCTGTAACGATTGAGCCAGCGAATGAACGAGAGATCACCGATACAATTGCTGTGATGGGTGGTGAAGATTTAGAGATATGGGTTGACGCATTGGCGGACGCGGAATTGCTCGCGCCAGAAATAACCGTCGTCGCCTATACTTATATTGGAAGTTCCTTGACCTGGCCCATCTACCGAGAGGGCACTATCGGTAGAGCAAAGGACGACCTGAAAGCACATGTGGACGCACTTGACCAACGACTTGCTGATCAACTCGGCGGTAGTGCTTATATTTCGGTGAACAAAGCCGTTGTTACGCAAGCGTCTGCAGCGATTCCGGTTGTGCCGCTCTATATCAGCATTCTTTATGACATCATGGACGCGAAGGGTGTCAATGAGGCACCCATTGGACAGATGCGGCGCCTCTTCTCAGAACATCTCGGACCGGGGTTACAACCCCAACTCGATAGTGAACGTTATATCCGACTCGATGACCGGGAGTTACAACCTGAGATAACCAACGCAGTGACCGAGCGTTGGGCACAAATTGACACCGACAACTTCCACGAACTCTCCGATTACGCAGGTTATAGGCGACGTTTCCGAAACCTTTTCGGGTTTGAAGTCGAAGGCGTAGATTACGATGAAGCGGTGGAGACGGAATTAGTGTTCTAAAAGTAGCAGGCTGCGGAGGTCAAAACCTTAATGCGTAGCGTACAACCAAGAGAATTGCAATTTTACTGCACACCAAACGGTCATGAACCTTTTGCTGAGTGGTTTAACGCAATCCGAGACACACGGACGCGAACCAGAATTCAAAGGAGGCTTGTGAGGCTTGAGGCTGGTAATTTTGGTGACTGTCATGTTATTGGGAACGGAGTGTTTGAACTGCGGTTTCATTTTGGCGCGGGCTATCGCATCTATTTCAGTAAGCCCGATAATATACGCGTCCTTGTGCTCTGCGGAGGAGATAAGTCAACACAGTCACGGGATATTGAACGCGCAAAAAACTATTGGCTTGAATACAAGGAGACACGATCATGAGAAAATTGAGAACCCTGCACGAGTTCCTAATGGAACAATTTGCGGCTGACTCGGAAGAAGCGGTCAGCTATCTCGACGTGGCACTTGAGGAATACCAAGAGGATGGCGACATTCTATTTTTTCTGCTGGGACTCCAGCATGTCATTGAAGCACGAGGTGGGGTTTCCGAGGTCGCTAAGAAAATCGGCATCGCGCCACAAGTCCTCTCGGACGTGCTCTCAAGCGAAAAGGCACCGCGCCTGGATACGCTCAATACGATTCTTCAGGGACTTGGATGTCGGTTGTCTATTCAACCGCTAAAGGATACGAATGCCAGTACAGACAAGGATTACTCGGTTGCACCAAGAGAAAGCGCAGATCCGCATCTTGAAGTTACTACCGAGCGCGGTGATTTGCGTTAACTGCTTATACCCATTACCGATCGATACGATGATTTGATAAACTAAAAACCCGAAATCGGTTTTTGAAACCTGATTTTGTGAATTTTTAACAAACAAAGGTGTTCAGGTATCAGTTAAGAGTCTCCTTTGTAAAATCTTCCCTAACTTGGTGTATTCCAGCAAAGGCGAATTGTTGCATAGAGACTTCTTAACCGACAACCGATAACTGAAGACTGATAACTATTATGAGGAGAAATCTATGACGCAACCAATTCAGGTTACAGTCTGGAATGAATTTAGGCACGAAAAAACGAACGATTTTATTCGCGGTATCTACCCAAAAGGTATCCACGCCGCAATTGCTGATGGTTTGGACGACTCCGGTGGCTTTAAAGTTCAAAGCGCAACTTTAGATGAACCCGAACACGGCTTAACCGATGCTGTACTCTCAAGCACAGATGTCTTAATCTGGTGGGGACACGCCGCACACGGCGCAGTTGAGGACGCTATTGCTGACAAAGTTCGCGCCCGCGTCTTGGAGGGTATGGGGCTTATCGTGCTCCACTCTGCCCACTATTCTAAACCCTTTACCCGTTTGATGGGCACGTCTTGTAGCCTCAAATGGCGTGAAGCCGGTGAAAAGGAACGCCTCTGGGTCATTGAACACGGACACCCAATTGTCGAGGGTTTAGGCGAATACTTTGAACTTGAACACGCCGAGATGTATGGCGAACCGTTTGATATTCCTGAGCCGGATACGCTTGTTTTTGTGAGCTGGTTCCCCGGTGGTGAAGTCTTCCGAAGTGGATGCTGTTATTATCGCGGGAGAGGCAAAATCTTCTATTTCCGTCCCGGTCACGAGACGTACCCGATCTATTATGATGAGAACGTTCGACACGTGATTGCAAACGCCTCTCGATGGGCAGCACCGGGCAACGCACCGACCCCAGTTTTTGGGAATGCTAAGCCGTTAGAACCGTTGGAATAATAAAGCGGTGGCAGCGGGCGGACTTCTTTGAGTCCGCTCATTGCTTTTAGGGAACCTGCTATGCAGACAGAAGAGACCCCAAAAAATACTGAACACGTTGACATCCCACCCGTCGCCGGTCCATTTGCTGAACCGTGGTCGCTTAAGAAAATTATTGGGCTTGCTGCTGTGTTTGGACCTGCTGCAATCGTGGCTTCAGTAAGCATCGGTGCTGGCGAAACGATCGTTGTTGTCCGGGCAGGCGCGTGGGCTGAATATAATTTGCTCTGGCTTGTACTACTCAGCTGCGTCGTGAAAGGTGTTTTTGTCACTTATCTGCTGGGGCGATATACCGCTGTTAGTGGTGAATATATCGGGAATCGACTCGCCAAGCTGCCGGGACCGCGTGGATGGCTTCTGATTGCAATTGTCATCTTTGAAATGGTAGGCGCGCCTTTAGCATGGGTGCCGATCGCCAAACCTTGCGGTGCGCTGCTCCATTTTCTATTTAAAGACACGCTATCTTCAGGTATCTCGCAACTCGTTTGGGAAAATCTAATCACGTCTTGTTTTATCACCCTCGCGCTCCTTTTCGGCTTACGTATCTCCTTTGAAAGATTGGAAAAGCAGCAGCTCATTATCTGTGCTATCCTCGTTGTCGGCACAATTATCGGCACATTGATGGTGCGTCCCGACTTTGGCAAAGCACTGGTTGGGAGCCTCCGTTTTGGGCACCTACCTGAGTTTCCTGAATGGGCACCGAAGGATGCCGTCGAGAATCCGTTGTTGACAATGGCGACAGCGTTCGGTTACGTCGGCGGTTCTGTCATGGGATACGTCGTCTATGCCAATTGGGTGAGTATGCATCGCTGGGGCATGACATCCCATAATAACATTGAAGCCATCCGTCAGCGTGCCGCAAATAGTGATAAAATTGACTATCTCCCTGAACACCCTGAGCAGATCAGCCAACTCCGAAAAATCCTTGCTCCCCTAAGATGGGATATCGGTATGGGGGCAATCGTGCTGTTCATTGTGACAGGCGCGTTTATGATCTCAGGGGCTGCCGTCCTATATGGAATGGAAAGCACCTTTGAAGGCTGGAGTCTGCTCACCGATCAAGCAAGCGTCTGGAAGAATATCCACGCGTCACTCGTGTGGGTCTATTACATCTGTATTATCGTTGCGCTGTGGGGAACACTACAAGCACTCCCTGAAATCTATGCCCGCGTGATGCAAGAGTTCTTTCAGGCGATCTGGCCTCACCGCGAATGGGGTTACGGGACGCTTCGCAAATGGGTTTGTCTCTATATTTTCCTTACAACGATGGTGCTGATCTGGTTGAATATCCCGTTTGACATCTTAACGCAGATCGCTGGTTTTATTTTGGCGAATTTTTCAATCGCATTGATGATGCTTGCGGCACTATATCTGAACGCCAAACTCCCGGCTGGGTATCGGACGCGTCCGTTCATGTTCATTGGTGCTTTAATTTCTGCAGCAGTGCTTGTCACCTTTGCGGGGATTAGCGGTTGGGGGTTGTTCGTTAAGCTTTTCGCTGGCAATTAAAGTTGACCCTTTTTATATAAGCATATAGAATATTGTCAATAACTCTGAATCTTCAAAAGGAGAGGAAACCATGGCAGACATGAAAGGTAAACTCGCGAAACTCCAGCAAGAAGGTTTCGTTTTAATAGAGGGTGCATTATCACCGGAAGAGACGGAACATATCCGTCAGCGCGTTAACTACGCACGAGAAAAGGGGTGGGAGGAAGGCTTAAACGCTGTCGGAAACATGTGGTTTGATTCCTTGCTCGATCGAGAACCGGATACATACGCGCCGCTCGTCGGGCATCCGAGCGTCCGTCCCTATCTTGAAGGCTTAATGGGCAAACAGTGTCAGCTCCGAAGCCTGCGAGCGCATATCAATCCGGGGCCGTATCTCCAAGAGTGGCACATGGATTTTTACGGCTACTGGCAGGAGCAACGGTATGTCGAGGAACACCCATTTGCGATGGCACCTGTCGGGATTAACACGACGTACTATTTTCAAGATAACGCCCCCGGTGAAGGGCATCTTAAGTTTATCAAAGGTGGACATTTGTCAGAACCGCCGCACCTCTATCCGTTAGATCGCCCTAAATTTGAAGAATGGTGTGAAGCGCAAGAACATGTTATTCTATATCCAAAAGCAGGCGATTGTGTGGTATTTATCAATCACATTCCCCATCAAGGTGCAAAAGAACGGGACGATATGGAGCGGAGTAATGTCGTCTGCCATTATCAGGTAACCCCGATGTATGAAGGCGTTTGGCACGTCTCTCGACCGCGTGGGTATCAAGGGACGTTTCCATTTGCTTAGGTATATACAGGTGTCTCGCGGGCGGGTGTTTTTACATCCGCCCGTATTTCTTTACAAACTGACCCCTATAGGATTGGAGGACACTCATGCGTCAATTATTAATTTGCTTGTGTGCTGTGTATCTGGTAGGGAATTTTCAAAGTGTTAGCACAGCCGCAGAACTGGAAGGCTTAGTCGTCTATTTTGCTTTTGAGGAGGGTGCGGGTAAGACTGTCGCCGATCTTTCTGGTAACAAACAGGATGGGAAATTAGAGGGAGATACATCATGGAGCGATGGTAAAATCGGGAAAGCGGTTAATTTCGGTGGTAAGGATGGGGTTGTTCGGGTTGAACACTCTGATGCATTTGAATTTACCGACGGAATTACAATTGCTGCTTGGATTAAACCCACTTTGAAAGCGGGACCCGGTACATGGCAACTTATCGCTGCAAAGGGACCAGATGTACAGGAATTTTTTGAGGTGCTGCTCCATCCGGACGGTTTTATATGGATGGGATGGAAGTTGACCGGTGGACGTAATGTGCCAGCACAAAGCCCTCGTGATGTCGTCAAAGACAAATGGCAGCACGTTGCTGTCTCATTTCAGAGTGGAAAGTGGTGGACCATCTATCTTGATGGTGAGGTACTGATAGATTATCCTAAGACTGGCGATAAACTGGTGCCGATTGATGCCCCGCTTTTTCTCGGCACTGAGGAACCACCGGCTCTCAATCGCTACTACAACGGTATTATTGATGACTTCGCACTCTTTAACCGGGGACTCTCACAGGATGAGATTAAAGAAATTCAGGGCGGTATCCAAGAGATTTTGGCGGTTGACCCCGAGGCAAAATTGCCGACGACATGGGGACATCTCAAACAGAGATATAGGGTGCGTAGTCAGTCAAATTGACTTGTGAACTTGGTCTTTTTTATTTTTGTGCCAATTTGGCAGACATTCAGTAGAAATTTCGGTTATTGCAAGCGAAGAATATTGGCACGGATATTGCATACTATTTTGTAAATAGTTGTCAGTTATCAGTTCGGTTTTCTCTCACTGCGAGGCATGAAAAACCTTTCAGTTTTCAGTTAACTACTTGTGGCAGTTGCTTTTCTTGTACCTGCCACAGCATGACTCTTAACTCTCACTGCGAGGCAAACTGACAACTGATAACTGATAATTAATAATATAATCTCGAAGTTATTCATACAGAGGAGAAATTAGAAATGAGCAAGGTCATTGGAATTGATTTAGGCACAACAAATTCATGCGTGGCTGTTTTAGAGAGCGGCGATGCGAAAGTGATCGAAAACGCGGAGGGTAATCGAACGACGCCCTCGGTTGTCGGCTTTACCAAAGAAGGCGAGCGTCCCGTTGGACAAGTTGCTAAAAGACAAGCCATCACGAACCCACAAAATACAATCTTTTCGATTAAAAGGTTCATGGGACGCAAATTTAACGAGATCGGCGACGATGCTTCGCGTGTGCCTTATGAATTAAAAGCCGATAAAGATGGTGATGTCGCCGTGAATATTGATGGTAAAGATTACTCGTCCCCGGAAATCTCCGCGATGGTTTTGCGGAAAATGAAGGAGACCGCCGAGGCGTACCTCGGAGAGGATGTCACAAAAGCGGTTATCACCGTGCCTGCCTACTTTAACGATTCCCAACGTCAGGCGACAGCAGACGCAGGCAAGATCGCAGGGTTAGAAGTCGAGCGGATTATCAATGAACCGACCGCCGCATCGCTCGCCTATGGATTGCAAACCGAAGGCGACAAGAAGATTGCCGTCTATGACCTCGGCGGCGGTACATTTGACATCTCTATTCTGGAAATCGGTGATGGTGTTTTCGAGGTAAAAAGCACGAACGGCGATACACACCTCGGTGGAGATGACTTCGACCAAGTGGTGATTGACTGGATGGCGCAAGAATTCCTCAGTAGCCAAGGGATTGATCTCCGCAACGACGAGATGGCTTTGCAACGCTTGAAAGAAGCAGCGGAAACCGCAAAATGTGAACTCTCCAGCACTTTACAGACCGACATAAATTTGCCGTTTATCACCGTTGATGCCAGTGGTCCGAAGCACCTTAACTTGACGCTTACCCGCGCAAAACTCGAACAGATTACAGATGATCTCGTCCAACGGTCACTTGAACCGTGCCGACAGGCACTCGCGGATGCTGAGATGCCGCCCTCTGAAATTGACGAAGTGATCCTTGTCGGTGGACAGACACGGATGCCTAAAGTGCAGGAAGCCGTGGAGCAACTCTTCGGCAGAGAACCGCACAAAGGGGTCAATCCGGATGAAGTCGTCGCCATCGGTGCAGCAATCCAGGGCGGTGTCCTCGCAGGTGATGAAGAGGTCAAAGACATTCTGTTGTTGGATGTCACACCACTCTCACTTGGAGTTGAGACACTTGGTGGAATGTTCACGCGGTTGATTGATAGGAACACAACGATTCCTACAAAGAAATCGAATATCTTCACAACGCCTGAGAACAACCAGACCTCGGTTGATGTGCATGTCCTTCAAGGCGAACGTGAACAGGCGGTTTACAACAAAACCATCGGGCGTTTCCGTTTAAGTGAGCTCCCCCCCGCGCCGAGAGGTGTACCGCAGATTGATGTGACGTTTGATATTGACGCGAACGGTATTCTCAATGTGTCTGCAAAAGATACCGCGACCGGTAAAGAGCAGAAGATTACCATTACCGCTTCCTCTGGACTCAGCGAGGCAGAGATCGAACAGATGATGAAAGATGCCGAAGCACACGCCGAGGAAGATAAGCAGAAACGCGAAGAAGTTGAGACGCGCAACCGGGCGGATTCCATGGTTTACGAGACTGAGAAGAACTTGGGTGAATTTGGCGACAAGGTAGACGATGCTTCCAAGGAGAAAGTGAACGCTGCCGTTGCGCGTGTCAAGCAGGCGTTAGAGGCAGACAACCACGCCGAGATCCAGTCTTCAACGGATGAATTAACGCAGGTCTGGCATGAAGTCTCTGCGCAGATGTACCAGCAGACAGCCGGTGCGGATCCGGGTGCTGCTCCGGGAGATCCATCCGCTGCTGATGAAGCAACACCGGATGCCGCAGATAGCGATGATGTCGTTGACGCTGAATACGAAGTTGTTGACGAGGACAAGGAGAAAGATAAAAGTTAGGTCCCCCTCTAAATTGCGACTCTGTTGGTGCCACATGGGAGGTTTCTCAATGGCTTATAGTGACTTCACCTTAGAATCGGTGCTGCCAGCATTTGAACTTGAAAAGATTGACACAGCGGGATTCTTTTCTGACGTAGAAGTGGTGCCACCAAGTGCCTATCTCACCACAGGACTGGAGAGAAAGGCATCGTTAGCTACCGCTATCGGTACAGAAAAAGCGCGTTCGGAACTGATTGTTGCTGATGTTCTGGTTGAACTTCGCGAGCATTGTGATCGCCGCATCAGTCTCTTTTCTGGGATTGATTTCAACATTGATTCTGAACAGGGATTAGCCGGCGTGTGCGATTTTTTGGTGAGTCTGTCACCAAACCAATTCTATCTGGAAGCACCTGCCATTATCCTTGTTGAGGCAAAAAATCTTGATTTGAAACTTGGTCTTGGGCAATGTGTCGCCGAGATGTTCGCCGCCCAACGCTTTAATGCAGAAAGAGGAAATGATATCCCTTGCGTTTATGGGGCTTCCACAACAGGTGTTGAGTGGTTATTTCTCAAGTTGCAAGGAAAGTGCCTACACATCGATATGACAACCTACACCATTGAGCGGTGCGACAGGATCCTCGGCATCCTCGCCAGTATGGTCGCACAAAAGGCGTAAGTTGGCATTTGATGGTGTCTCTGAAATTATCGTTTCTGTGCCTGCCACTCTGAGGGGCAAGATTCTTATACCGTTTCTAAAAGTTTATATCGCATTGACCGCACCGTCTACCCAGGCCCAGTAGGTGCGGTTTCCTAACCGAACCGGGTTTTACATAGAAACCTTGAAAACTTCAAAAACGCTTGAGTTCCGTAGGAACGGTGTCTCTGTAGAAACTCGGCTCAAGGAAAACCCAAGCCCCGTAGGGACGGCATCTATGATGGGGTCACGCTAAATATCGCGAAATATCCCTAAATTGACACCTATAGTGCGGTTTTGCGGCGTACTCGACCAAATGCGATCTGCATTCCTAACCCCACCGGGCATAACTAAAAACGGCGGCCCCTTTTAATGAGAAGTCGTCAATTAGAAGTGGTATTATTTCGATAGAAGGAGTTATGCATTGTTAAAGAAATGGATGTATGTAGCGTTGATATTTATGCTGTATCCTATTATCGCGTATTCTCAGACAAGTTTATACCGGTTGCCTACAGCGGATACCTCGCTTGGACTTGCTCTCAGTAAGCAGGATATAGGTATTACTGAACCCAAAGACACTACAACGGTTGGTGCTAATCTTGACTATGGGGTTGAAGATGACTTAAAGATTTCTTTTCAAGTTGGGATCGGATTGACTGACGCAACTGCTGTTCCGCCAGCACCTAATGGGGTGGTCAGTATCGTGCGTCTCAAACCGTTAGGGGACACCGGCTTAGACTATTTTTGGAGAGGAGATTTCGGTGCTGTATTCTTCCGATCTGTTCAAGAGTCTACGAATCAGATCCTTGAGCGTTCACGTATTCTTAGACTTTCAGGTGCGGCAGGTGTCTTAAAACGCCTGGAAACCGAGTCTGGACAAGTGATGCACCCGTTTTTCACTTTATCTTATATCAGGTCTTGGGAAACTTCAGAAACTAACGCAGAATTTGCTGAAGAATTAGAGAATTTAGTTTTCAAAAAATCAGTGCGTCATGGAGACCTAGCTGGAGAAATCGGTATAGAGATTGAATTGTCGCCGACAGTAACAGCACTCGGTGGTTTACAGTTTTCTTTTGAGAGATCAGATATTGCTTTTCGTGTTGGCTTAAATTTCTATTAGGTAAATTACTCAAGATTAGATAACATTTGATTTTTGGGGGTACTAACTTTAAATGCAACTGATCAAGCCCTTCACATCAATGTGATAGACTCAGCCAGCTGTTCAAGGTGAGAAGTCCTGCTAACACAACCCACTTTACATGCAGGGTACGCTGTTTTAATACCCCAACAACGCAATCCCTTCCCGATCCGTTGCAGCAGAATGCTGTAAGGAACTGAGTTCGTCTTCAGTCAGTTCGATTTCGAGAATCTCATCTATACCATCTCCACCGAGTTTAATCGGAACCCCGATATAGAGATCATCAATACCGTATTGCCCGGTAAGGTGTGCAGAGCAGGGCAGTAGTCGTTTCTTATCCAGAATGATGGCTTCTGCCATCTGTGCCAACGATGCACCGGCGGCATAGTATCCGCAAACAGAAATATGATGCGGGCAGTAAGTCAAATTGACTTGTCAACTTACACCATTTTTATATCCGTGTCAATTTGGCAGACATTCAGCAAGAATTTCGGCTGTTTCAAGCGAAGAATATTGGCACGGATATTGCACGCTATTTCGTAGATAGTTGTCAGTTTTCAGTTCGGTTTTCTCTCACTGCGAGGCATGAAAAACCTTTCAGTTTTCAGTTAA